>NZ_CALXNG010000026.1:0-28528 GCF_944389695.1 Candidatus Parakkermansia intestinigallinarum | reverse complement strand
TGCGGATTTTTGTCCAGTCAACTGCGCATGTCCTTTTCTCGCTCGATTTATGGTGCGGATTTTTGTCCGTGTGCGGCCGTCGGGGGCGTACGGATTTATCCTTGACAGGCGGAGACGCGAGCCTGTAGAATGGGGGATATGATGCGCTTTCTTCCGCTCGCGCTTGCCGTCGTCTCCGTTCTCGTGATGCCGGCCTGCAACCAGACACTCGACTTTATAACAGGCCAAAGCAACGCCGCTCGACCGCCCGAATACCCCACGCTGCCGCCCCTTCCCGAGTAATCTCAGGCGCGACCGACGGCCGTGCGGCTCGGCGCGGCCGCATCAAGCTCCGGCAAACCGGGCTTCGTTGCCGCATCCGTGCGGCCCCAACCACCCTCGGCTCCTTCCGTCTGCCCCTGCACGGCCGCGTGAGCCCGCCGCCCGTCGGCCTATGAAGAGCAAGTGCCTGCCCTCACCCTCGGGCACACCGCCGCGGAGCATGCGGCAGCGCGTTATCTCCGGCGCTCGGCAGAATCGGCGTTCGGCAGAATTGGGGCTCGAGCCGCAGCCTCAGCAGCTGACGGCTCGACGCAGAGCCTCCGTGACGGAGGCCGTCATGCGAACCTTGCCGAAGAGGCGTGCCGTCTTCCGCAGATGATCATCGGTGCCGGTGAAGGCCTTGCCGTGTACGCGGGCGATTTCGGCTGCTGCGCGAATTTCCTCGGGCGGAATCTCATCCCAGTCTCGCGGCCCTCGGCTGCGCAGGCGACAGGTCGGCTGGTTCGGCAGGCGGTAGACGATGACGGCGCCGCCTTCGATGCGCTGCTCCTCCTCGCAGAGTTCCCCCTGTTGCCTGAGTGACTCGGCAACTCTCCTCACCTTTTGACAGACGCGGCGCACCAGAGCAGCCGTCGGCTTGGCGCAGAGCGCCGCCGCAAGGCGAGACGGCGTCACCGGGCCTTCTGCCGCGAGGGCTTGCAGCATCAGCTTGGCGAATGCGGCATCAGAGAATTCACCCGGGTTCGCGACGCCGCCCGCAAAGGCCTCATAGTCGTCGAGTCGGGGCATGCCCTGCTCGGCTTCTCCGTCCGCGTCGGCGCGTTCCGCCCGCTCCTCGGAATCATCAGACCTTTCCGCGGCTGCCACAAGATCCGGATACTCGGTCGGAGGTTTGGGGCCGCGAGCTTCGAGGCGCTCGAGCGCCGCATGGAGCCGCTCGGTCTCGCGAGCCGGGTCTCGCCACCAATCCAGCGCCCAGAGGTGAATAAGCTCCCAGCCCAGACCCTCGAGCACGGCGTCGCGCAGTTTATCGCGGTCGCGAGCAGTCTGCTCCTCCGGCTCATTGTCGATTTCTATGGCAGCAAGGTAGGAGTCGGGATGCTGCGGGTCAACGACGGCGACGTCGATGCGACGGTCTGAGATACCCGGACGGCAGCGGCAGGTCCAGCCTCGCGTCTCAAGCGCCGCAGCCACAAGATCCGGCAGCTTGTCGTCCTCTCCGCCTTGATCGGCTACAGGTGCCGCTCCTCGGGCGACGCGCTCGGCGCTCGCCGCCCATTCAAGGAAGGCGCGCAGATCGGCCGCGCCTCGCGCTTGTGTGTGGGCGAGGTCAATCATCTCGGGGCGCAGCGATGAGAACACGTGCATCTGCGCACGCGAACGCGTCACCGCCACGTTGAGTCGACGCTCACCGCCCTTGCGGTTGAGCGGGCCGAAGTTCATCGACACGCTTCCGCTCGGGTCGGGGCCGAAGGTGGTCGAGAAGTAGATCACGCCGCGCTCATCGCCCTGCACGCTTTCGAGATTCTTGACGAAGATTGCCTCGGGCAGATTTTCGTCAAAATAGGGTTCAAGCGAGGGGTCGGCGGCTCGCGCTTCATCGAGCAGGTCGGCAATGAGCTCCTGCTGCTGCGTGTTGAAGGTCACGATGCCGATGCTCGTCATTTCCGTGTAGGTGAACCCCGGGCTCTTGAGCGTCGCGATGACGTGCTCGACCAAGGCGCGAGCTTCGGTCGTGTTCGTGCGGCTCGTCCCCCTCTCGTAGATGCCCGCGACTTCGTGCAGCTGAAGAGCCGCGTCGTCCGTTGAGGCATTCGGGAAGGTTATCAGCGATCCGTCGTAATAGCGTTCGTTCGAGAAGGCGATGAGGGATTCGGAGCGCGAACGGAAGTGCCAGCGCAGGTTCATCGACGGCACGCCGCAGGCAATACATTCGTCCAGAATGCTCTCCAAATCCTGCTCGAGCTCTTCCGGCTCGTCCGTCTCGCCCTCCTGCTTCGAGAAGAAGCTGGTGGGCGGCATCTGGCGGGGGTCGCCGACGATGACGGCGCTGCGTCCGCGGGCAATGGCACCGACGGCATCCCAGACGGGAATCTGCGAGGCCTCGTCAAAAATCACCACGTCGAAGGGCTCGCGCTTGGCATCCAGATACTGCGCGGCTGACAGCGGGCTCATCAGGACGCAGGGCTTGAGCAGGGTAAAGGTGCGCGGCAGAGAGCTGATGAGGCGCCGCAGCGGCAGATGGCCGCGGGATTTGCTCAGCTCGCGCTGCAGGAGGTTGAGCTCATCCTGACAGGAGGCATCGCGGATGGCGGAGGCGCGGCGGAAGAGGCAGTGCCGCACGTAGCCGACGGCGAGGGTCATCAGCGCATCATCCCGGGTGCGGAAAGCCTCGATGCGATGTTCATGCAGCTGCGTCGAGAAGCGCGAAAGGACGGGATTGGCAGCAATGACGGCCTCGGCGCGGCGCCGTGCATAGGTGGCGGACGTGCGCTGCACCAACTGCTCGGGCGGGCAGGCACGCTGCTCCAGCCAGACCACGAGTTCTCCGTAGCCTTGGGAGCGGCTTTCATCTGCGGTATCGCGCCAAATGCTCCAATCGCGCCAGAGGCGGCGGTTCTCCAAGATGGAGCGCACGCCGTCGAGCTGCTTGCCGACGGCGCTGGATAGCCCGCGCTCGATGAGCCAACCGCGCTGCGCGAGGGCAGCGATCTGCTTCTGCCGACTGTCGAGGGCTCGGCTGAGTTCCTCGGTTGCGTGCGGCAGACGGCTCAGCTCCGGCGTCAAAGCCTCAAAGGCGCGGCGGGCCTCCGCCATGGCGATGAGGGCATCGAGATCGCGCCCCAAGTGTTCGGCCCTCGGCGGGCGCTCGGCCAGAGCAGCTAATTGCTTGCGCAGCTTCCTCATCTTGAACCAGCGCAACACGATCCACGACAGCTGCGCCTCGCGCCATCGGTGACGCCACTCGTCCAGCCCGGCCGTCAGCTCCGCATCCTTTTCATAGGGAACGGAAAGTCGACTTGCTGCACGGCGGTAGTCGGACATGAGCTCGACCAACTGTTCGAACGCTACGCCGGGTGTCGCCGCACGCTTGCCTGCAAAATCGGCCAGTTTGATGAGCGCATCGGCCCGTTCCGCCGTCAGCTCCTCCGTCGTCGGCAGATGCATCGACGCTTCCAGACGCGCAGCCGCTTCGACAACCCGCTGCAAAGACTCGGCCAATTCACTGAGGCCGGTGGCCAGTTCATCGAGCTCGTGAGCCTGAGCGCCGGGGCTCAGGCTCAAATGCTCCAGCGCACCGCCCAACTGCTCGCAGACGGGTTTCGCCGCCGCGGCCAGCAGGGCGGCGCGATGCTGCACCTCAGCATCCGCTCCGCGCACATCGAGGGCGGGAGGCCGACACCCTTTCGGCAGAGGCAGCGAAGGCAAAGCTTCGGCCATAAGAGAGCGGACGAGCAGTGTGTAGAGGCTGGTTCCCTCGGGCAGTTTCCGGTGAAGGGCGTCGGCGACGGCATCGAGCTCTTCGCGCCCCTGTTGCAGCCGCGCGGCAGCGTCCGTCCAATCCTCATCCCGGAAATCCGCCACGAGGTCGCGCACCGCGGCAAACTGGCGCAGAGCCTTGGCGCGGTCCGCCTTATTGGAGTGCAGCTCGAGGCAGAAATCGCCGAGCCCGATGCGGCAGAGGCGCTTGTAGACAACGTTGAGTGCAGCGGATTTCTCGGCGACAAAGAGCACGCTCTTGCCTTGAGAACAGCATTGTGCAATCATGTTGGCAATCGTCTGGCTCTTGCCGGTCCCGGGAGGCCCGACGAGGACGAAGCTCTTACCCCGTGCCGCCGCCACGACGGCCGCGAGCTGCGAGGAGTCTGAGGAGAGAGGCGCACAGATTTGCGATGCCGGGATGAGGTGTTCGAGCTCATGCACTCCCGGGAAATTCTCCTGATCCGGGAAGGCGCCGCGGTGGCCGTCGGCAATGTGGCGCACCAGCAGGTTTTTCTCCAGCTCGTCGCGGCGTTCCGTCATGTCCCTCCACATCAGGAACTTGGCAAAGGAGAAGGTGCCGAGGGTGCAGCGTTCTTCCACGGCCCAGCCCTCGCGTTCCCGGATAGCCTCGCGGACGAAACCGAGCACTTTCGGGACGTCGACACCGGCTTCATCTTCCGGCAGGGCGCCTTCCAGAGCCGGGATACTCAGAGAGAACTCCTGCCGGAGCAGCTCGAGCAAGGTCAGGTTGAAGCGGGGTTCGCCATCGGCCTGTGCGATCGAGTAGGTCGTGCCCGTGCGACTCATCGCGACGGGAAAGAGCAGCAGCGGAGCGTAGTGATAACGCTCCGGCTCCTTCTCCCGCTGCCAGCGCAGCAGCCCGACGGTGACAAACAGGGTGTTGCAGCCGAGCTCTTCGAGATTGTTGCGAGCCTCGCGGTAGAGCTGTAAAAGGCGGCGTTCCGCAGCGCCCCGACCGCGATAAACGCAGCACAGGTGCCGACGGGCAAAAGCGCTTTGAGCCATCTCCTCGAGCTTGGACTTCAGCCGGGGGTCGGACAGCGCATCCTGCGGCGCTTCGCCGGGCTCCTCCTCCCCGCTCTTAGTCGGCGCCTCAGCGGCAGCGGTCTTTTTCCCGCCCCGCGCCGACTGCTGCGCCAGCGCCTCCGCATGGAAGGCATCCAAACGGAAGCGTCGGCCGGATGACAGTTGGTCTTCAAAGGCAGCGATATCCGGCAATAATAATTCAAACTGGCGAGAGCGCAGCGGCGCGTTGAGCATCGAGTTGCGCAGCGACAGGTCGAGGAGACGGCGCTGCCATCGGTCGAAGCGGCTCGGTTCGTTGGATGCACATCCGGCAGAGGAATGGGGAGAGGCGTCCATGTCCATACGTTAGCACGCTGGCTCACCGAATACAAGGTGAAAAACAGTCGATGTTTCTCGAGAAAACCTACGGCTTTGCTCGGCGCTATTCGCATGACGTCCGACCCGAACCGGACAAACACGCGCTCGCGACTTGCCAGCGGCAGCTTCGTCTGATACACTGCGAGCAGCACAGGGTGTATCTGAGAGATCCGCGAGGGATGCGCTTTCTGTTATTTAATCTTTTTCACAAGCCATGAGCGACATCGACATGAACTCCGACAACGCCGCTTCCGACGAGACACAGGGCTCTTGCCGCCCCGACGAGCGGCAAGAGCGACTCGCTGCCGCATCCGTGCCGCCCGAAGACCACGCCTCATCGCACGAGATTGGCGCGCGGCTTCCCCATGAGGATGGCGCGAGGCTTCCTTTCGTCGGCGTGCAGGCCGGTGAGAAGAAGAGGAAGCTTCCGAATTTCGTGCAGGTTTTCCGTCAGCTCGTCTTTCACCACTATGCCGACTTCAGGGGTTATGCCACGAGGCGTGAGTTCTGGTTGTTCGTGCTGTTCCATACCCTTGTCAATGCTCTGCTTGTTGCCCTGATGCTGATACCGGGCTTTCTTCTTCCGGGCATCGGGCTGTTGCTTTTCTGGGATCTCCTGATTATCGTTCCCCTGTCCGCCGTGTTCGTGCGCCGTCTGCACGACGTGGGACGCAGCGGTTGGTGGTGGGGGGCGACGCTGATCTGCGGTTTTGCCGCAGGGTGTGTTGCAGGCGGCAGCATCGTCGGGACATACCTGCGAGCCGAGTATGAAGCAGCGGCAGAAATCCAAGGGCTTGAAGAAGATATCGCTCTGCTGGATCTGCTGATTCGGATGCAGGAAAGCCGGCTCAACAGCATCAACGATCTCTGCTTGGCATGGGGATATGATGAGTTAACGTACGACCTCCTCTTCGGTAACGGCGAAGAGGAAACACAGCTGCCCGCGGAGCAAACGGACGAGGGCGTGAACACCTCCCCGCCGTCGACGTGGCAGAGGATGTGCGACGCTGCGTCCGGCTGTCTTGAGTCTCCCGTCGAGCTCGCGCAGGCGGGGCTTGCAGGTTTTCTGTGTGTTGTCTACTACATCCTGACTTGTATCTGCACCTATTTTGCCCTGCTCGCCGGCCGCACGCGCGGCGCGTCGAGTGAGGGCGGCTCTCCCGCCGAGGATTGAGCGGGACGGTTTTGCCCCGCTGAGGGGCAGGGAGTTGTCGATGGAGGACGCCGCAGCCTTCTCGGCCTTTGTCAAATGTTGCGGACGGTTCGCGACGCGTCGCGTTGCCGGATGCCGACTCTCCCCTCGGCGCCGGATATGTTTTGTCACATCGGCTCCGTCTCTTCGGCTCAACGCTCTCTACAGAGGGCGGAGCAGGAGGTGATGGCGGCGGGCGGCCCTTCCCTCCCCCTCAAAAAAAGAGCCGGAGGCTCATCGCCTCCGGCTCGGATCGCAGAACGGCGTCAGGCTGATGCCTTTTCGCGAAGGCGCGCTATCAGTCGGACAATTTCACCGATGATGAGTACCGGGCAGGTGGCGGCGGCAATGATCAACCAATCCGTCACGCTCAGGGAAGTCGTTCGGAAGACGACTGATCCGAACTCGACGGCCAGTATCTGGCCGATGAGGATAATGGCGAGGATGAGCAGGAAGCTCTTGTTTCGGAAGATTCCGTCAACAAAGCTCTTGTTGCAGCCGTAGACCCTGGCGTTGAAGAGGTTCCAGAACTGCAGCATAACGAAGCCCGTGAACAGCACCGTGGCGGATTGAATGAAGGCGGGATTCGTGGATCCGTCGGGCAAGAACTCTTCAGGCATCGATTTGATGTAGCAGAGAAGCGCAGCGATGAAGACAACGCCCAAGCCGAGAATCCAACGCCACATGGCCGGCGTGATGATGAAGGCCATCTTGTTGCGCGGTTTGTGCTCCATGACGTCGTCGCTGGGCGGCTCCGTGGCGAGGGCGAGCGCGGCAAAGGTGTCCATGATGAGGTTGACCCAGAGCATCTGCGTCACCGTCAGGGGCAGATCGCAGCCGATGAAGGGTCCGAGTGCTGCAATACCGCAGGCCACGACGTTGACCGTCAGCTGGAACACAATGAACTTCTGGATGTTGCGGTAGAGTGAACGCCCCCACTTGATGGCGCGGGTAATGCTGACGAAGGAGTCGTCGAGCAGGATGATGTCCGAGGCTTCCTTGGCCACCGAGGTGCCGGTGATGCCCATGGAGAGGCCGACGTCGGCATGGTTGAGTGCGGGAGCGTCGTTCGTGCCGTCGCCGGTGACGGCGACGACTTCGTTGTTCTTCTGCAAGGCGTTGACGAGTCTGAGCTTGTCCATCGGCTTGGCCCGTGAGAGGACGCGCAGGTCGCGCACTTCGGCCAGCAGCTGCTCGTCGCTGAGTTTGGCAAACTGATCGCCGGTCAGCACGGCGTTGGGCGGCAGGTCTCCCTCGGGCAGCAGGCCGATTTCGCGTCCGATCTGGCAGGCGGTTTCGTAGTTGTCGCCCGTGACGATCTTGATATCCACTCCGGCCTTGCGGCAGACGCGCACGGCGTCCGGCACGTCCGGGCGCACCGGGTCCTGAATGACGAAGCAGCCCAACCAGACGAGGTCGCGGCAGGCATCGCGCAGAGCCTCGGGGCTATCGGCGCGGCCTTCGCGGTAGGCCAGGCCCAGCACGCGCATGGCTTTGCGCTGGGCCGAGGCAACGTCGTCGGTGACGGTGCGGCGAGCGGCCTCGTCGAGGACGCCTTGATAGCTCGATGTGCACATGGAGAGCACGACTTCGGGCGCACCCTTGACGTAGATGAGCTCCTTGCCGCCGAGCACGGCCGAGCGGCCGCAGGTGGCCATGAATTTGTTTTTCGTGTGGAAGGGCAGCTGGCAGATCTTGTCGAAGGCTGCGCGGCTCTTGCCGTACGACGCTCCCTTGTCGGCAAGATACATGAGCATGGCGCCTTCGGTGACGTTGCCGAGCACCTTGCCGTTCTCATCGAGGTCGGCGGTGGAGTTCGCCGAGACGGCTTCCGTCAGAAGCGGGAAGACGGGCGCGGCGCTCCCCTGCTCCGCAAGCCCCGGGAAGTGGGCCTCGCGAACGGTCATGAGGTTCATTGTCAGCGTGCCGGTCTTGTCGGAGCAGACGACGGTGGCAGCGCCGATGGTCTCGCAGGCGTCCATCTGGCGCACGAGGTTGTTTTGCCGCGCCATCTTGCGCATGCTGTAGGCGAGGCTGAGGGTGACGCTCATCGGCAGGCCCTCGGGCACGGCCACGACAATCAGCGTGATGGCGATCATGAAATAGCGCAGCAGGTGAGCGGCCGCTGTCTCGGGCATCCACGTCGTCATTTCCGAGGCGATCATCCCGGCGCCGATGAGGCTTCCGGTGATGACGGCGAAGATGATGAGGCCGGACACCACGCAGATCAGCCAGGATTTCCCGTCTTTGGCTTCGATGAGGCCGGGCGTGGGTATGGCGATTCTGCCATAGCCGAGCAGGTCGTGCAGCACCGGATACCAGATCTTGAGCAGCATCACGGCCAGCGAAAGCACGAGCCCGCCGAAGAAGCACCACTGCCCCGTGCTCAGCGCAAAGTTGCCGCGCAACACGTCGTGCACGACAAGGGAGACAAAGAGGATGAAGGCGATGCTGAAGCCCAGCACGTTGATGCCCTGAGACAGGGCGCCCAGCTGCTGATTGAGCGGTGATTTGGATTCGGACTCGGCCGATGCGGCCTCGGCCACGCGGCCGATTTCCGTCGCATCGCCGACTTTGGTGACGCAGATGATGCCGTTGCCTTCGGCCACGAGGGTGCTGCGCAGCACGACGTCGGCCGGGTAAGCTCCGGGCAGGGCGTCTTCATCGGCTCCGGGGTGCTTGAGCACCGGCTCGGATTCGCCGGTCAGTGATGACTGGTTGATTTTGAGCGATACGGCTTCAAGCACGACGCCGTCGGCCGGCACCTCTTCCCCCGCTCCGAGCGTGACGATGTCGCCGACGACGAGTTCGTTCTTGGGCACCATGCGGTGTTTGCCGTCGCGCAGGACGCGCACGGGGGTGACATCATTGACTTGGTTGAGGATGTCGAATTCCTTGTTGGCGCGGTACTCGTTGATGAAGCCGACGGTGGTGGCCAGCAGAACGGCACCGACGATGCCCGCGCTCTCAAACCACGAATGCCCCGGGACAAAGATGACGGGGATGAAGGAGATAACGGCGGCGACCATCAGGATGACGATGAGCGGGTCCGTGAACTTCTCCAGCAACTGCACCCACCACGGGTCTCGCGAGGGCGGGGTGAGTTGGTTGCTGCCGTACTTCTTGCGGCTGGCCTCAACTTCTGCTGAGCTCAGGCCCGTGTTCATGTCTGTGTACTTGGGGATGCCTTGCATGATTTTATACTGTTTTCAAGTCGATACGTCTCGCGAAAAGCGCCGCCGAAATGTCAGGGAAGCGACCGAAGCCTCAGAGCGCCGTCGACCAACGCCCTCGAACGAGCGCGCTCTGCCGAGGGCCGGATTTGTACGATTGTCTTCATGGCGCGGTCGTCTTCATGGTGCGATTGTCTTCACCCTGCCGCCGGCATCTTTGTCTCGCCGCTCACGCAGCTCGCCGGACGGCGTCCCAGTGATGGGAGAAGACATTTGTGACATATCGTTGACAAACTTATTTTTCGGCCGGCACGTCAGGGTTGCAAACTGCCCCGAGCAGCTCGGAGCAGGATACTCTGTCGTTGGAGTCATAGCAAGAAAATAATGCACGTTCATTGTGTCTTTTTAGTCACAATTCGACTCGCCACTTTCCGCCGCCTGTCGGATAACGGTTCATCCGAGAAGATCAAGCCGCTGCGATTCCCTCCTCCATCCTCTCTCCTTGCTCGCTCCCTCCTCTTCTCTCCTCTTCTCTCCTCATGACGAGAGCTGGAGAGGATGGCCGAATCCGACAGAGAGCGGCGAGCCGAAAGAGGAGCTTTCGGGGCTCGCGGGTGTTCGATTCGACGAGGAAACTCAGAGGGCATAAGCGCCGACGGGCTCGGACGGCAGCGGGGGCAAGGGCGAGACCTCGTCGGCCGCCGGCAGGTCGTCATCGGGATCTTCGGCAACATCTTCGTCCGGGTCAACGGCGATGTCTTCGTCCGGAGGCAGAGCCGGCGAGCTCTTCCTAGGCGACGCGGCAGGAGAAGCGGAAGAGGCAGGCGTAGCGGAAGAGGTAGGAGTAGCGGAAGAAGCAGGATCGGCCGGGAAGGCGGCGGGGAAGAAGGCGCGGGCGCGCGGCTCCGCCTCGGCAAGCCCGCGGCGCACGTTGGGCGCGTTCTCGGTCCCGTCGAAATTGACGGCGCGGCGGAAGATGGAGGGCTCCGTGCCGAACACCATGTAGCGATGGGTCAGGTAGACGGGTTCGGTGCAGCTCACCTTCTTCTCCAAAACGGTGAAGGCCGCCTTGTAGCGCGATGTTTTGAGGGTCTCCAGCATGGGCGGTGTGTTGTAGCCGCCCGGGTAGCAGTAGGCGGAACAGGGCGTCGGTGCAAAGAGCTTGGCGAGACGATCGCCGGAGTCGATGATTTCTCGCTTCAGCATGGCTTCGTAGGCCGGGCTGTCTTGCGCGTTGCGCTTCCATTCACGCGGGTAGAGATGGTTGGAGGAGTGGCTGCCGATGGTGGCTCCGTGCTCCGTCATCTCGCGTATCATGGCTACCGTCATGGAGTCGCCCTGCACGTCGATGTAGCGCGTGTAGAGGAAGAGGGTGAAGGGATAGCCGTAGGCTTTGAGCACGGGATAGGCGTCGCTGTAGACGCTCTTCCAGCCGTCGTCAATGGTGATGAGGACGCAGCGCTCCGGCAGGCAACGCCGCCCGCGGCGCCATTCCAGAAAGTCCTGCATGCTGATGACGCTCAGTCCGGCATCGCGGATGTACTGCATCTGCGTGCAGAACTCCGAGGTGCGCATGAGCATCTCCGTGGGCTTGCGCTTGTTGCTGAAGTTGTGGTAGCCCAGCACGGCGACGCGCGTCTTGTCGCGGGGCACGAGCGGGGCGTCGAAGCGCGTCGTCACCCAATCGCCGTCGCCGTGGCGGCGGGCAAGGCGCCCGTAGGTGGGCTCAAGCACTTCATCCGTCTGCATGAAGTCGGGGTCTGCGGCCTCGGCGATCTCGGCATCAACGTCGGTCACGGGCTGCCAGCCGTCGGTTCCGGGACTGCCGTCGGGGAGGGTGACGGCCGCGAGAGCCTTGTAGATGCGGCTCTGGCGGCTCGTGTCTCCGCCGCTGAGGGCACGGGCAAAGTCGCTGCTGCTGTTGATGTCGAAGCGCACGAGTTCCGCTCCCGGGGCGTTGACGGCGGTCGGCGACTTCCCTTCAGCCATGACGAGGGTGCAGGATTCCGCCGCAAGCTCCCCGGTCAGGTTGGTGGCCTTGACGAGGCCGGGCGGCAGGGCGAGGGCCTCACAGTGCCCGAAGCTTTCGCGGAAGGCACGCACGCCGCCGATGATTTCCTCCTCGACGAGCCGATGGAATTCGGCCGTTCCCCGACGGCGGGCAAGCGCCCACTGGTCGGGGGAGAGTCGGTGCAGCGTGGCGCAAATGTGGTGAATGCCGCGCTGCTGCAGATTGCTGAGACGGCGCGGTGTCAGGAAGCCGGGGACGGATTGGAGGTTGCGCTCATCGGCCAGGACGGCAGCGGGATAGTTGAGCAGATGGAGGACGGGCAAGGCGTAGCGCACGAAGTCGTCCGACGCCGTGTCAAAACAAATCAAAACGCTGCCGGGGGACAAGGACTTTTTGCCGGCATGCCACGCGAGCACGTCGGGCAGCGACACGGGCTTGAGCCCGAGCTCTGCCAGATACTGCATCTGCCGATGGAAGACCGCGAGCCCCAAGCTGCCGTATTCGCCGTTGAGGCTGATGCTGCGGTAGTTCAGGATGATGAGTTCGCGCTGCTCCGCTTCAGGCGTGCGCGACGGGCTCGCGAGGGGCTCGGCCGAGGCGTCGCCGATGAGCTCCAAACGGGGAGTATCGGCCTCGGGCCCCTGCACGCGCAGCAGGGCGGCGCCCGCGAGGGTCGCGATGACGAGGATCAAGGTTGTCAGCCGAACTCTAAGGCGTCTCCTGGCAAGCATGCGTCTACCGTATCACGAAGTCTGAAACATTCAAGAAAAATAATACATCCGGGCTCGCCGTGCGCGATTCTCACCCGCCGCAGGGCCGCGCCTTCGCGGAATCGGGCGATGTCGGGCGATGCAGCGCACTTGCCGCCCCGCATTGCCCCGCTTACCTCCCGGGCACCATCTCGAAGGTGAAGCCTTTGAGGTATTCGGTCTCCGGGATGTTGAGCAGAACCGGGTGATCGGGGCTCTGCCCGTGCGGGGCCGCGAGGCGCAGGGTGCAGTGGCCGTCGACGGCGGCATCGGCGATGGTCTGGCGGAAGAGCGCCGAGCTCGCGTGGTGCGAGCAGCAGAAGGTCGAGAGTACACCGCCTACGGGCAGCATCTTCATGGCGCGGAGGTGAATTTCTTTGTAGCCGCGCAGCGCTCCGGTGAGGCTCTTTTTGTTGCGCGTGAAGCTGGGGGGGTCGAGAACGATGAGGTCCCATTTCGGCTCGCCGCCGTTGCGCACGAGGTCGCTCTCTGCCTTGAGGAAGTCGAAGGCGTTGGCGGCGATCGCTTCAATCCTGACGCCGTTGAGTTCGGCGTTGCGGCGCACGGAGGAGACGGCGTCTTCGGAGATGTCCACGGCCGTCACCGAGGCGGCTCCGGCCTTGGCGCAGGCGAGGGCAAAGCCGCCCTGATTGCAGAAGCAGTCGAGCACGCGGCGACCGCGAGCGAAACGCGCCACCGCCTGATAATTGTCCATCTGATCGAGATAGAGGCCGGTTTTCTGCCCCGTGGCGAGATCGACGCAGAAGCGCAGGCCGCGGGCCGTCGCGACAAAGGGCTCGGGCGGCTCGCCTGCGGCGACGTATGTTTCAGGCTCGATGCCTTCGGCCAACAGCATGGGCGAATCGTTGCGCACGATGATGCTGCGGGGCTGCATGAGGTCGCCGAGGATGTCTCGAATGAGCCCGAGGCGCTGGTGCATGGCTATCGTGAGCGTCTGCACGACGAGGACGTCGACGTAGCGGTCGATGATGAGGCCGGGCAGTCCGTCGCTTTCGCTCCACACGAGACGCATCATGTCTTCGCCCGGCAGCAGGCGTTCGCGCAGGGCAATGGCCTGAGAGATGCGCCTCACGAAGAAGTCGCGGTCGAGATCCTGCTTGCGGCGCGAGAAACGCCGCGCGACAATCTGCGAATGAGGGTTGTACATGGCAGAGCCGAGGTAGCGGTCGCGCTGATCTTTCAGCAAGACGACGTCACCGGGCTTCGGGTTGCCGAATACTGAGCGAACTTCCGTTCCGTAAACCCAGTCGTGACCATGAAAGATGCGGGCCTTGGGGGCAATGATGATTCCTGCCATAGCGGGGGCAAGCTTACCTTAACGTCGGCTCGCTGTCAATGCGCAAAACGCGTCGCGCTCCCGGCCGAAGCATGCCGCCCCCCCCTGCCGAAGCATGCAGAGCGACGCCGAAGCTTGCCGAACGACGCCGAAGCATGCAGAACGACGCCGAAGCATGCAGAACCCTGCCGAACGACGCGGAAGGAAGGAAGGGAGGACATGGAGACGAAGTGGTGCGGGCGGAGCTCCCGGCTCGGCGGTGAAGGCCGCAGCGGCGGCCGTGCGAGAGAAAGGAAGAGCGCGGAGCCCTGCGGCTCCGCGCTCTGAAGGGGAAACGGCTCTGAGGGCTTTTCAGCACTTGCAGTCGCCGCTCTCAGCGCAGCAGGCGTCTTTCTTGCAGCAGCAGTCGGATTCGAGCTCGGCCGCCGCCTCGTCAGTCTCCTTCATGCCGTCGGCGTAGAAGGGTTCATCCTCGGGGGCGAGCATGCTGAGCAGGCGGCGGAACTCGCCGGCGTGCTCCTTTTCTTCGTCGGCGACGTCGAGCAGGACTTTGCGGGCCAGCTCGCAGTCGATGGACTCGGCCAGCTGCTCGTAGAGCTGGATGGCCTCGTACTCGGCGGATATCATGTAACGAATGGCGCGCACAAGCTCGCGGTGCGTGAGCTTGCGCCCGGCGGCGAGGCCACTGAAGGCATTGCAGAATTCAGGCATATCAGCGTATAGGCTAGGTTTGTCCGTTGTGAACGTCCGCTCTGTCGAGCCTCCGAGGCGCGCAGAGCTATCCACGGACTCATCATAGCCGAACGCCTCTTTCGGGTCAAGCTCTATCGGAGCAAAAATCAAACTTTTTTTATGACGATCAAACGGCTGAATATCCGATCATATCAAGCTCAGAGGAGAAACTGACAGAGAAAAATCGTCCTTTGATCTTTACAGTAAGGAAGAATCATCCTAAAATAGCGGCGTGACGACAAGGGACGACATCATCGCTCAACTGCCGCCGCAGGGGCTCTTTCGCGAGCCGGGGATCCCCTGGCGCCTCTCGCCCGAGCCGCTGCGACTGCCGCGTGCACTGGTTCGTCGGCTCGAGGGGCTGGGGCATGTGCTGGCGTGTTTTCAGGATGCGGCTCACGAGCTCTACCTGCGCTCGGTCGACGGTCGCGAGGCGCCGTGGCTCGCGCCGCTGCTCGATGCGGGCAAACCCGAGTGGCTGGTGCGCGCGCAGCGCCGCTATCGCCGAAAGGCGGGCCCCGCCCTCATCCGCCCCGATCTGCTCTGGTGTGAAGACGGCCCGGCCCTCGCGGAAATCGACAGCGTGCCCGGCGGCGCCGGGCTGACGCTCTTCCTTTCGCAGGTCTATGCACGCCGAGGCTTTCCCGTTCTCGGAGGCGCTGACGGCATCCTCGAGGGATTCCGCCGCGCCCACCCCGGCGGCGCCCGGATTGCCGTATCCGAAGAATCCGCCGACTACCGCCCCGAGATGGCGTACTTGTCCGACGCTCTCGGGGACGCCTACCCCTGCGGCGACGCGGAAACGCTGCCGGAAAGCTTGCCGGAAGGCTCATGCCTCTACCGCTTTTTCGAGCTCTTCGATACGGCGGCCATTCCCCCGGCGCGCGCGCTGATTGAAGCCGCTTCGCAGGGGGCCTTTCGCATGAGTCCGCCGCCCGTCGCCCACCTCGAGGAGAAGGTCTGGCTGGCTCTGTTTCACTACCCGGGGCTCCGGTCGTACTGGCAGCGAGCGCTTCGCGGCGCGCATCTGGAGTGCCTGCGCCGGATTATTCCCTACGGTTGGATCGTCGACCCCGCCCCCCTGCCCCCTCAGGCGGCGCTGCCGCGGCTCAACCTCAACAGCTGGAGCGAGGTGGCGGAGCTGAGCCAGAAGCAGCGGCGCCTCGTGCTCAAAATTTCGGGCTTTGACGAGCGGGCATGGGGCGCGCGCGGCGTCGTCATCGGCCACGATGTTTCGGCCGCACAATGGGCGGAAGCCTTGCGGAGCGCTCTGGACGAGTATCCGCACAAACTCCGCCTGATGCAGGAATTCCGCGAAACGCGTCTCATCGAACACCCCTACCTCGAGCACGACGGCAGCATCAGGCTCATGCGCGGCCGGGTGAGGCTCTGCCCCTACTACTTCCGAGATCCCGACGGACGCACGTCGTTGAGCGGATGCTTGGCCACCATCGTGCCTGAGGACAAAAAAAAGATTCACGGAATGCGCGAAGCTATTCTTGTGCCTTGCCAAGAATCCTGAGGCTTGCTACAATAGTCGAGCGTGGATTTTCCGATGACAATTCAGGATCCGGATGACGGCGAACTCGAGAAGTACGCCGCCCGCACGCGTCGCAGTCTCATTCTGAGGCTTCAGGACTGGCAGGATCGCCGCAGTTGGGACGAGTTTTACCGCACCTACTGGCGCTTGATCTACGCCGTAGCGATCAAAGCCGGTCTGCACGACGATGAGGCATGGGACGTTGTCCAAGAGACCATCCTCACGATTGCCAAGCAAAGCCGCAAGGGGATATACGACCCGGAGCGGGGCTCGTTCAAACTCTGGCTTTGGAAGGTGACGGGCTGGCGCATCAACGATCGCTTCCGCCGGCACCGCAAGGAAAAGCTGCTGCACTCGGAGGACGACGGAGACGACGGGGAGCAGCTCATCCGAATGGAGGATTTCACCGGGCCGAGCTTCGAACAGATATGGGAGAAGGAATGGCAGCAGAATCTCATTAAAGCCGCGCTGGAGCGCGTCAAATCCAAGGTTTCACCCAAGCAGTATCAAATCTTTTATTATTTGGTTATCAAGGGGATGGAGAGCAGTAAAGTCAGACATATGCTCGGGGTCAGCATCGCAGGCATCTACATAGCCAAGCATCGCGTCAGCAGCATGCTGCGCAAAGAGATCGCCAACCTGAAGGAAGAGGGAGAAAAGCCGCTACCGTCATCGCCCCCGGTTAATCACTGAACGTTGCAACAGGCATTCGACGGCGGATCGTCCCGCAGGGAAAAATCCGCCTTGGGTGCCGTCCTCATTTGTGCATGCCGAGAGACGAGGCCAGCGCCGCAGCAGCTGACGATGCAGAGCTGATGCTGCGGCTAAAAGACACGCAGGACGAAGAGGCCCTGCGCGAGCTCGTGCGTCGTTACCAGAAGCCGGTCTTCACCATGGCCTACCGCATGCTGGGCAACACGGATGAGGCTGAGGATCTGGCCCAGCGAACCTTCATTCGCCTCTGGAAGGCTGCCGGCAGCTACAAACCGACGGCCAAGTTCTCCACCTGGCTCTTCACGATTTTGCGCAACCTCGTGTTCAACGAAACGCGGCGGCGCACCCGCAAGCCCACAACGTCCCTCGAAGGATGTATGGAACAGGGCATCGCTCCCATTCCGAGCACCGAGCAATCCCCCGACACCAAGCTCGAGGAAAAAGAGTTGCAGCGCGCCGTCGATGCCGCGCTCGCCGCCCTGCCGCCCGATGCGGCCATGGCTCTTCACCTGCGGCGCGAGCAGGACATGAGCTATGAGGAAATCTCTCGAATTCTCGACAAGAGCGTCCCCGCCGTCAAAAGCCTCCTCCACCGGGCGCGCCGGGAGCTGCGCTACAGACTCCGGCGCTACCTCTGAGAGCCGAGCCGCTCTGCCGGGGCATTGCCGTGAAAGCCTTGTCATGCTGAAAGGTGTCGACTTTTTACGCTTGCAAAGAAAAGAACTTCCCGCTATACTCAGCCCATGCAGTGGAATGACCAGTTCATGTCTCTTTTCTGTGCGGCCGTCGATCGCTACCACGAGAATCCGCAGTCCGCACCCGAGTCTTTCTTTCTGCCGCAGGAAGAGGAATTCCTGAGCACCATCGGTTACCTGCCCGAAGAGATGTTTGCCTATGTGGAGGACTACGCCAAGCTGGGAGAACCGAGCCCCAGCACCTCACTGCTCATTGCCTCCGTGCGCCGCAATTTCTTCCTGACGGCTCAGCGCGGCAACCGGGGCGAGGCAGCACCCGTGCGCGCCTCCGATCTCCCGGCCGAGTCCGAGGACTTCCACGAGATCGCATACCTGCCTCGCATCGTCCGCAAAGCGGCCGCCAAACTCTTCGGCACCCTCTCGCCCGACATCATGTACGGCTGCGCCAAGGATCGCGACTTCCTGCGCAAGCACGGAGACATCCACCCGGCGGACTTCCTGCAGCTCGTCTGGCAGACCCACGCCGACACCCAGAAGATGGTGCGCCTCGTGCTCGATGCCATGGAGCAGCAGAAGGCCGAGCAGTCGCGCCTCGTCATCCCGGAACCGGAGAATGACGGCGAAGAAGCCGCCGCAGCCTGCCCGATAGCAACGCCTGAAACCCCTGCGGACAAGACGGAGTAAAAGCCCGGAGCCGAAACCCGCAGAGTCACCCAACCGACCATGAACCCGCAGACAGAGAACAGCGAAACGCCGCAGGTCTCAACCGAGCCTCAGCGCTTGGCTCTCGACGCCATGTCTCGGGAACTGGTTGAAAAACTCAACCGCATGGTTGAGGAGCAGAATCAGCGCGTCGAAGCCTTCACCCAACTCGAGCACTCGCTCGCCCGGCGGCCCATGCAGTTCACCCTGCCGACGCAGCCGCCTGCGCCGACAGAGCCCGCCGCCGCTCCGCAGCAACCCGCCGCGGCGCAGCCTCCGCAACCGCAGACCTCCCTTCCGCCGACGCAGCCGACGCCTCCCCTTCCTCCCGTTCCGCCGACGCCGCCTGTTTCTCCGAAACCGCCGGTGTCGCGCCGCTCTCCGAAAAGCGAGAGCAGCAGCCAAGCCCGCACTCTCAGCGAGAGCCTGCGGGAGAACGCGACAAGCGCGCGCGGCAGTGCGCGGGAACCCGGCAGCTTGGACGACCTGCTCGAACTGCTGGGGCTCCGCCGAGCCGCGAAGGCAGGCGCACCCCAACGCCGAGAGAAACCGACCCCCGCAGCGAGTGAAGGCAGCGGCATGGGCAAGGCATTCGCCACCTTCTTTCTCCTCGTCATCCTTTTCATGATAATAAGGTCCTGCTCCTGAAGAGGAGCGATATCGAAACAGCTTTTTCAACG
Organism: Candidatus Parakkermansia intestinigallinarum; assembly: GCF_944389695.1. Taxonomy (NCBI): domain Bacteria; kingdom Pseudomonadati; phylum Verrucomicrobiota; class Verrucomicrobiia; order Verrucomicrobiales; family Akkermansiaceae; genus Candidatus Parakkermansia; species Candidatus Parakkermansia intestinigallinarum. The sequence continues at coordinate 9,895 of NZ_CALXNG010000026.1, read as the reverse complement.
ACAACATGACAAGACAAACATTACTCACTCTGGCCATGGGGTGCTGTGCACTCAGCGTGGCCTCCGTTTCCTGTGAGCAACAAAAAGAAACGCAGGCTCAACAGCAAGAAGCTGAGGCGCGGCAGCAGGTCGCCATCAAGACCTTTCCGATCATCGAGCAAAACGTGACGGATTACGGCGAGTGGTTCGGCTACATCAGGGGCAAGGAAGATGCGGACATCTACGCCCGCATCTCGGGCTTCCTCATGGAGCAATGCTACAAAGACGGGCAATTCGTCCACGAAGGCGATGTTCTCTTCCGCATCGAGCCGGACATCTTCCAAACGCAGCTCGACCAAGCCCTCGCCAACCTCGAAGCAGCCAAAGCCGCCAAAGAAGCGGCAGAGGCTGAGCTCGAGAAAGCCCAGCTTGATCTGACCCGCTTCGAAGGTCTTGTCAAATCAAACGCCGCCTCCGCCAAAGAGCTCGACGACGCCCGCCAGACCGTCGCGGCCGGCAAGGCCAACGTCGATGCCTCTCTGGCCAACATCGAACAGCAGGAAGCAGCCGTAGCCACGGCTCGAATCAACCTCGACTACTGCACCGTAGTGGCCCCCTTCAACGGCGTCGTCGGTGAAGCCCTCGCCTCGCAGGGCGACCTCGTCAGCTCGGGCACGAAGCTGGCCAACATGACAACGCTCGACCCGATGTTCGTGCGCTTCTCGCTCAACAGCTCCGAGCTCATTGACCAGTTCCGACGCTACGGCAGCAAGAAGGGCGGCCAAGAACCTCCCAAGCCCCCGCCCTTCGAAATCGTCCTTGAAAACGGAGAAACCTACCCGATCAAGGGCAAGCTGCAAGCCATGGAGAGCATCATCGACGACAACGGCCTCGTCGACGTGCAGGGTGAAATCGCCAACCCCGACGGCCTGCTGCGCGCCGGCATGTCCGTCCGCGTGCGCGTAGCCATCAGCGAGAAGAAAGCCCTGCTGGTGCCGCAAGCCGCCATCCGCACCGTCATGCGCCAGAGCTTCATCCTCGCCGTTGCCAAGGATAAGACCCCGCGCATGATTCCCGTCACCACCGACGGCGTCTATCCCATCACCGTCAACGAAAAGAACGGCTACAGCTCTCAGCAGGACATGGTGGCCATCACCTCGCGCGGCAAAGACCTCGACGAATACTTCCGCGAGATGGGCTACAGCCAAGCGACGGAAGTCCCCGTGGTCGCAGACCCGGACAACAGCGTCGTCGCCGTCAACATCTCCTCGGCCAACAGCCGCCTGAGCGCGGGCGAGAAACCCACCACCATCAACACAACCGAGCTCTCCTTCCGCCCCTCCCTGCCTGCCGCCATGCAGGAAGCCGTCGCCAAGGCGAAGGCCGCCAAAGAGGGTAAAGCCGCCGCCGAAAACCCGAACGCCAAAGCCTCCCTGCCTCCCTTCATGGTGAAAGTCATGCCGCTCATGCAGCAGACGGTCGCCAAGGAGAGCGAGTGGTTCGGCTCCCTGCGCGGCATCAACGAGACGGTGCTGCGCGCCAAGATCACGGGCTTCCTGCTCGAGCAATGCTTTACCGACGGCACCTTGGTGAAGAAGGGCGACCTGCTCTTCAAGATCGACCCGGCGCCCTACGAAGCCGCGCTGGCCGAGGCCAAAGCCAAACTCTCGGCCGCCAAGGCCGCCGTTGAGCAGACGGCCGCCCGCGTCCTCATGTACCAACTCGACCTCAAGCGCTACGAGGAACTGGCCGCCAACGCCAGCGGCGCCATCGAAAAGAAGCGCATCACCGACACGCGCTCAGCCTTGAAGGCCGAAGAAGCCAACCTCATGAAGGCGAAGGCCAACGTCTCGCTCATGGAAGCCTCCGTGCGCCAGGCGGAAATTAACCTGAGCTACACGGAAATCTACGCTCCCTTCGACGGGCGCGTCGGCATCCACCGCGTCTCGAAGGGCGATCTGATCGATGCGACGGCCGGCACGCCGCTCGTCAACATCTCATCCCTCGACCCGATCCGCGTCGACTTCCTCGTGCCGACCGCCGAAGCCCTCGAAGGCCTCGAGCGGTACAACCGCCTCAAAGAAGCCGAAACCGGAGAAAAGAAACCGCCGCTCGAGTTTGACCTCGTGCTCGAAGACAACAGCGTCTACCCCGTGCGCGGCCACGTCGTCGCCACCGACAACGCCCTGAGCGAATCCACCGGCACCCTGAAACTCATCGGCCACGTGGAAAACGTCGATGGCGGTCTGCGCTCGGGCATGGCCGTGCGCGTGCGCGCCGGGCTCCAGAAGACCGAGGACGCCTACCTCGTGCCGGCCCGCGCTCCCCTCTTCAACAACGGCCAACACGTCGTCGTGCTGCTTGATGAAAGCAACGCACCCGTCGTGCTCCCCGTCACCACGGGGCCGACCGTCAACATCCCCGTCACCGGGCCCGACGGCAAGGCCGTCGTGCAGCCCATGCAAGTCATCGACGTCAACCGCGAAGCCTCGGCCGCCATCATGCTGGCCATTGAGGAAGCCCCGAGCCTCGAGGCCCTCGTCTTCAAGGGCGCCGGTGTCTCCAACTGGGGTGAACTGCTCCTGCATGACAGCGGAGCTGCCAACTTCCGCGAGCTGGCCGAAAAACAGGCCGGCAAGCCCCTGCCCGATGACGCCCCGGCCCAAGCCGGCGTGAGCGACTGGGGCGAGCTGCTGCTCAAGAACGCCCGCGCCAAAAACTACCGCGAGATGGTCCTCAAAGAGGCCGGCGCCAAAGATGAGCTCGATCTCATCGCCCGCGCCCGCGGCTTCAAGGACCTCATGGCCATGACCCTCGCCAACCAAGGCATCAAGGACCCGGCCAAAGCACGCGTCGTCGTCGAGGGCTCCATCGCTGCCGCGCAAACCTATGGCCAAAATGAAAAGGAAGGCGCCCGCGTCAACAAGCTCACCCCCGTTGACTTCATCTACCAAGCCCCGCAGACGGTGACACCCTCCGTCACGGCCGAAGAACAACGGAGCACGCAGCTGCAGAGCGCGACAGCGCCCGCCGATGCGGCAAAGGCAGCCGCCGACGCGCCGGCAACACCCGGCGCGCCCGACGCAACCCCGCAACCGCAAACCGCCGAATGATACGCCTCACCCGGTAAGAAACAACACCATACCCAAGGTTTCGAACTATGTCACCATTCTTCATCAAACACCCCATCATTGCCGGCGTCATCTCCATCGTCACCACGATGCTGGGCATCATCTGCATGATGGGCCTGCCCATCTCCCAGTACCCCGACATCGCCCCCATCACCATTCAGATAAGCGCCAGCTACCCCGGGGCCAACGCCCAGGAAGTGGCGGACTCCATAGCCAACCCCGTTGAGCTGCAACTCTCGGGCCTCGAGAACATGGACTACATGACGTCGACCTCATCCAACAACGGCTCATGCAGCATCAGCGTCATCTTCTCCCCGGGCACGGACGCCAACACCAACCAGCAGCTCACCAACATGCGCTACCAGCAGGCCAACGCCCAGCTGCCCAGCATGGTCACCGCCATGGGCGTGACCATCCAGCAGTCCTCCGGCCTGCCGCTGATGCTCTACGCGCTCGACTCGCCGGATGACTTCTTTGACACCATCGACCTGACCGGCTACGCCTACATCAACCTCGTCGACCCCATCAAACGCGTCGACGGCGTGGGTGACGTCATGGTGTTCGGCGGCCGCTACGCCGTGCGCATCTGGCTCGACACGCGCAAGATGGCGCAGAAAGGCGTCTCCGTCACCCAAGTCTACAACGCCGTCAACGCGCAAAACACCATCAACCCCGGCGGCGCCGTCGGTGCGGAACCCATGCCGGACGGTCAGGAGTTCACCTACACCATCCGCAACAAAGGCCGACTCGGCTCCATTGACGAGTTCAAAGACATCATCGTGCTGCAAAAAGGCACGCAGGCCGTGAAACTCGGCGACATCGCCACCATCGAACTCGGCACCCAATCCTACTCCCTCTCCGGCCGCATCAACGGCCGCCCGGCCACCGCCATGGCCATCTACCAGAGTGCCGACGCCAACGCCATCGCCACGGCTGACCGCCTGCAAGAACTCTTCAAGCAGAAGGAAGCCGTGCTGCCCGAAGGCATGCGCGCCTTCATCTCGCTGGACACCACCACCACCGTGCGCGACTCGATTGAGGAAATCAAGCAGACCCTCATCGAAGCCCTTGTTCTGGTGGCCATCGTCGTGTTTGTCTTCCTCCAAGGCTTCCGCTCGACCCTCATCCCGCTCATCGCCGTCCCGGTATCTCTCGTCACCACCTTCTGCTTCTTCCCCATCCTCGGCTTCTCGCTCAACACCATCTGCCTTCTCGGCATGGTGCTGGCCATCGGTCTGGTGGTCGACGACGCCATCGTGGTCGTTGAAGCCGTCGAATCGCACATGGAACGCGGCATGTCCCCGCGCCAGGCCACCTTCGCGGCCATGAAAGAAGTCAGCGGCCCCGTCGTCGCCATCGCCCTCGTGCTGGCGGCCGTCTTCCTGCCCTCCGTCCTGCTGCCGGGCATCACGGGCACGCTCTTCCAGCAATTCGCCGTGACCATCGCCGTCTCGATGCTCATCTCGGCCTTCAACGCCCTCACCCTCTCACCGGCACTCTGCGCGTTGATGCTCAAGCCGAAATCCGAGCACCAGTCCATCTTCACGCCCTTCTACAACCTCTTCAACAAGGGCTACGACTGGGTCTCGACCAAGTTTGCAGCCGCCTGCGGCTTCCTGTGCCGCAAGCTCTGGATCTCCATGCCGATTCTGCTCGGCCTCATCCTCTGCATCATCCCGGCCTCCAAGAAAGTACCGGGCGGCTTCCTCCCCAATGAGGACCAAAGCTTCCTCATCTGCGGCGTCATCATGAAGCCCAGCGTCTCCCTCCAGCGACTCAAGGAGCAGACGCAAGTCGTCGAAAAGACAATCATGGCGGATCCGGCGACGGACGTCGTCACCTCCGTCGTCGGCATGAACCTCATTATCGGCGTTGAGACGACCAACGCCATCACCTACTTCGTCACCCTCAAGCCCTTCAAAGATCGTCCCGCGATGGAGAACGGCGAACTGCCCACCGCTGACGACATTCAGAAGCGCATGACGTCAGCCCTCGCCGCCAGCGGCGTTGACGGCATAAGCTTCGTCGTCGGCCCGCCCGCCATCCCCGGCGTCGGCACCGGCAACGACATCTCCTTCATTCTGCAGGACACCGCCGGCCAAGGCGTGCAAACCCTCTACGCCGAAGTCAAGAAACTCGAGGCCGCCTTCATGGCCGATCCCTCCATCGCCGCGGCCACGGACATGATGCTGCCGCAAGTGCCGCAGAAGGGCCTCGCCATCGACAAAGACAAGTGCTTGGCGCAGGGCGTCGACTACGCCGCAGCCAACAGCCTGCTGCAATGCTTCAACGGCTCGAGCTTCGTCAACTACTACACCGAGTTCGGCCAGCAGTGGCAGGTCTACATGCAGGCTGACGGCCGCAGCCGCGCCAACACCGATCAAATCGCCAACTTCTACGTTGCCAACAGCAAGGGAGAATCCGTTCCCCTCAGCGCCCTCGTCACCATCAAGGACATCGCCGACACCGAGTTCGTGATGCACAACCAAGGCTACAACGCAGCCACGATCAGCATCGTCCCGGCCGAAGGCTTCTCCACCGCCCAAGCCATGGAAGCCGCCGAGCGCATCTTCATGGACACCTGCGACCGCAACAAGTTCGAATACACCTACGCCGACATGAGCTTCCAGGAAAAGAAGGTGCAGGACGGCCTCGGCCTCGGCACCATCTTCACCCTCTCGGGCGTCTTCGCCTTCCTCATCATGGCAGCCCTGTATGAGAAGTGGACCCTGCCGCTGTCCATCTTCCTCACCGTGCCCATCGCCGTGCTCGGCGCCTTCGTCGGCTTGGCCGCCAACCACATGGAGCTCAACCTCTACGCGCAGATCGGCCTCGTCATGCTCGTGGGTCTCGCCGCCAAGAACGCCATTCTGATCGTCGAGTTCGCCGTGCTGCAGATGGAGCGAGGCATGGGCGTTATCGAAGCCGCCGTCGAGGCCGCCCGCATGCGTCTGCGCCCGATTCTCATGACCTCCTTCGCCTTCATCCTCGGCTGCGTTCCGCTGATGATTGCTGAAGGCTCGGGTGCTCTGGCCCGCAACTCCATCGGCGTCGTGGTCGTCATCGGCATGACCATCGCGACGGCGCTGGGCATCTTCTTCATCCCCTGCTCCTTCGTGTTCATCATGAAGCTCTTCCGCACCCGAGTCATCCGTGCCCACCACGGCGATGACCCCGACGAAGTCTACGCCTACGCGCAGCTCGCCGCCGAAGAAGTCAGCGATGATGAGCCCGCGCCGGCAGAGGCCAAGGCCGAGAAAGCCTGATCCGCCGGAGACATCGACATCACAGCTCTCAGGGGGCGGCGCCGCAAGGCGTCGCCCCCTTTGTCATGGAACGGCCCCCCCCATCATGCCGCCTGTGCCGTGCCTGACACACCGGGCGCCCCTCCCCGCCGAAGCCGACGACGCCGGCGGACAACAAAACACCCCGGAGCCTCAGCGGCCCCGGGGCATGCAGCACAACGAAAACGCAAGGCGGCTCAGCGCTTCTGCGGAGCCTCCGGCCGCTCAACCACCCCCATGAAATAAGGCGCAGCCGGACTCGTCAGATCCGTGATCACCCACATAAAGGGACGATTGAACCAAATCGTCTGCGGACGGGGCCCGATGCTCATGCGGTTCATCATCGCTCCGGTCACGGCGGCTGCCTTCGTGCCCTGCTCATCCACCTTCACATAGCAGCGCTGAAGCACATCACTGAGCACCAGCGGCTCCGCCGTAAAGCCCGACCAATCGGCACCGTCGAACAGCAGAGACATCCCCCGGCGCTCCATCGCCGCACGCAAACTCTGCACCGGCGTGCACAGCTCAAAAGTCGGCATCACGACGGAAACCTCGCGAAGCGGAGCCGCCGCCAGCACCGCGCGAATCCCCTCCCACTTCTCCGGCGAAAGCCCGGCGACAAAATCAGCAAGAGGACCGCGAGGCAGCACCGCCACCATGCAACCCGGCTCCCCGGGCTGCTGCTCGCGGTAGGGCAGCGCGACCGCCGCCCAATCATCCCCCTGTGCATAAGCGAAACTCGCCGTCGTATTCATCATCGGCACGCGCACGGAAGAACCGTCGCTGAGCGTGAAAACAAGCGGCGCCGTCTGCTCGGCCGGGAAAGGATGCAGCCAGCGCTCCTCCAAATAAATCGCATTCGCCGCCACCATGCGCGTCGACTTCGTGACGGAAGACGCGTCAACGAGAGACGGAATCAGCTGCCGCGTCTGCTCCGCGCACCAGGCATTGATCAAACTCACCGCCTCCGCCGGATTCGTCGCAAAGGGCACGGGCCGCACATCATCAAAGGCGCGACGCAGCTTCAAATCCTCCGCCACGAAAAGAGCATCCGCCGACTGCACCTTCATCGCGGAAGCCACCTTGAGATCGCCGCCCGGCAGCCCCTTCAGCAGCTCCAGCGCTTCCCCCTGCGCCCCCTGCTCCAGCAACCCGAGCACCGCCTCCAACGAACGGGGTGAAAAAATCATATTGCCGCTCCGCTCCGCAACAAGCTCGCGGAAAAGATCAAGCGCCAGCGCATCACCGCGCACCGCCGCACGCTCTTCACACGGAGCCGCCGCCTTCACATCAGCAGCAGAAACACCCTCCGCCGACGCCGCAAAAGGCGCCAGCAGAGCCAAACTCAAAGCAAAAGAAACGTTTTTCATAAGACACAATCTTCAGCGTCCTCATGCTACACCGACGCACCGCCCCCTGTCAAGTCTCCGCATCCAACAATCAGAGCAGAAGCCGAGGCAAAGCGACACAGCCCCCCGATGCCCCCCCCACGGAACGCTTGCCTCCTCTCGCGGCCGGATCAGCATCATGGAGCCATCACACAACATTTCCCCATGCGTCACCCTGTCCCCAGACTCAGAAAGAGCCTCAACACACGCAAGCGACCGCCCCCGAGCCAAGCTACCGCCGCCGGAGCGCCGCTGAGCCCGAAAGCAGGCTCACATCACTCCAAGCGTTTCAGAGCCCGTCGGGCGAGCTCATCACCCTGCTCGGCTGCCGCGCGGTACCACTTCACCGCTTCCGCCTTGTCTTTCTCGACGCCTCTGCCGTCCTTGTAGCACAGTCCAAATAGTATTGGGCCATGACGTCCCCCTGCTTGGCCGCGGCTCGGTACCACTTCACCGCCTCTGCCTCGTCTTTCTCAACGCCGTTGCCGTACTCATAGCACAGAGCCAAGTTGAATTGAGCCTCGGAATCTCCCTGCTCAGCCGCTGCGCGATACCACTTCACCGCTTCCGCTGCGTCTTGATCGACACCGATTCCCTTCTCATAGCACTTGCCCAATTTCATTTGAGCCACGACGTCCCCCTGTTCGGCGGCCGCGCGGTACCACTTCACCGCTTCCGCTGCGTCTTTCTCGACGCCTCTGCCGTCGTCGTAGCACACGCCCAAGTTGTATTGCGCCGCAGCGTCTCCCTGCTCAGCCGCTGCGCGATACCACTTCACCGCCTCCGCCGCGTCTTTCTCAACGCCGGTGCCGTACTCATAGCACAGGCCCAAGTTGAATTGAGCCCTTGCATATCCCTGCTCAGCGGCCGCGCGATACCACTTCACGGCTTCTGCCGCGTCTTTCTCAACGCCTCTGCCGTCCTCGTAGCACACGCCCAAGCTGTTTTGCGCCGCAGCATCCCCCTGATCGGCCGCCGCGCGGTACCACTTCACCGCTTCTGCCGCGTCTTTCTCGACGCCTCTGCCGTCCTCGTAGCACACGCCCAAGTTGAATTGAGCATCGGCGTCTCCCTGCTCCGCCGCGGCACGGTACCATTTCACGGCCTCTGCCACATCTTTCTCAACGCCGGTGCCGAACTCATAGCACAGAGCCAAGTTGAATTGAGCATCGGTATTCCCCTGCTCAGCCGCTGCGCGATACCACTTCGCCGCTTCCGCTTCGTCTTGTTCCACGCCTCTGCCACGGTCATAGCAGAGGCCCAAGTTGAGTTGCGCGATGGCCTCCCCTTGCTCCGCGGCTGCTCGGTACCACTTCACCGCCTCCGCTGCGGCTTGAGCGACACCGATTCCCTTCGCATAGCACGCGCCTAAGTTATTTTGAGCCCTTGCGTTTCCCTGCTCGGCGGCGGCTCGGTACCATTGCACGGCTTGCTCTGCATCTTGCTTCACACCGATGCCATTTCTGTAGCAGCAGCCCAATTTAGCTTGAGCCTCAGCGTCTCCCTGCTCGGCCGCGGCGCGGTACCACTTCACGGCATCCGCCGCGTCCTGCTCGACAACGATTCCCTTCTCATAGCACAGGCCTAAGTTGTTTTGCGCCGCAGCATCCCCCTGCTCAGCCGCTGCGCGGTACCACTTCACGGCATCCGCTGCGTCCTGCTCGACGCCGATTCCCTTCTCATAACACAGAGCCAAGTTGAATTGAGCCGTGGCATCCCCCTGCTCAGCCGCCGCGCGATACCACTTCACGGTCTCCGCTGCGTCTTGCTCGACGCCGATTCCCTTCTCATAACACAGGCCCAAGTTGTTTTGCGCCTCGGCAAGTTCCTGCTCGGCTGCCGCGCGGTACCATTTCACGGCTTCCGCTGCGTCCTGCTCGACACCGATTCCCTTCTCATAGCACAGGCCTAAGTTGTTTTGCGCCTCGGCATCCCCCTGCTCAGCCGCCGCGCAATACCACACCACGGCCTCTGCTGCGTCCTGCTCAACGCCGATTCCCTTCTCATAGCACAGAGCCAAGTTGAATTGAGCCGCAGCATCCCCCTGCTCAGCCGCCGCGCAATACCACACCACGGCCTCTGCTGCGTCCTGCTCAACGCCGATTCCCTTCTC
>NZ_CALXNG010000025.1:0-29239 GCF_944389695.1 Candidatus Parakkermansia intestinigallinarum | reverse complement strand
CCTCCTGAAGAAAATGATCAGTGATCAATATATAACATAGTTCCTGTGTCAAGGTGATTTCTAATGCGTCTGCCCTGATCTGTGAGCTTATCTGTTTGACATGAGCCTCGTTTTGTGCTACATAGGGGGACTATGAGTCGCGTACGCATTACGGGCAGAGAGAATGTGGGTTCTCTGCCGGGATTTTATCTGCCGAATCGCTTGGATTTGCCCACCCTTCGCGCGTTGGATGAACTGTTGGGCGGGCCTTCTCGGTTGGCGTTCATGGTTGAAGAGGTGCTGTTGCCCGACCCTGAGGTGCTCGAAGCGGTGCAGGCGAAGGGGCGTCGCGTGCTTTCGTTCAACTTCCGCAAGAGCAACGTGCGCGAGCTGCGCGAGAAGTTGCTCGGCCTGATGGCGGAGGGCTTCAGCGTGCTCTTCGTGCCGGGGCGCCCCGTGAGTATTCAGGGCTGCATCGCCGACGTGCCGATGCCCTTCATGATGCAGCTGGCGGCTCTGCACATCTCTCCCATCCCCGTCTGCGTCAGCTTCTTCCGCGACAGTGCGCTGCGTACCTTCACCTCCGATCCCGGCGATTATGACGAAGCCGTGGTGACGATTTGCCCGAAGCTGGCTTCGGGGCCGCTGACGGGCGATCGCGCTCTCGAGGCTTGGCTGCTGGCGGCTTCGCAGGCCTATGACGAGCAGCCCATCCTGCAGAGGTCGCTCGCACGCCTGTTGGTGGAGGGCATTCGCGCCTACCCGAAGGCGGAGCTGATCGACGGTCTGGACGATACGCGCCTGCCCTACTACAAGATGCTCGGCGTGGCCATGGCCTTCGCCCGCTACCTCAAAAAAGAGGTGGCGGAGCCGCGGCTCGGCATTCTGCTGCCGCCCGGCAAGGGCGGGATGATTGCCAATTACGCCTGCCTGCTGGCCGGAATAGTGCCGGTCAACATCAACTACACCTCCTCGGAGGGCGCCTTCCGCAGCATTGTGCGCCAGAGCGGTATCCGCCGCTTTATTTCGGCGCGGGCCTTCATGAGCAAGTTGCCGCAGTTCCCCTGGCCGCCGGATGAGCAGATTATTCACCTCGATCGCGCCCTCAAGGGAATCGGCATGGCGAAGATCGCCTCGTGGGTCTTCTTTGCGCGCTTTGCTCCCATGCCGCTGGTTGCCAAGACCTTCGAGCTTGACGCCCGCAGCGGGGATGACGAGGCGGCCCTGCTCTTCACCTCTGGCTCATCGGGCGAGCCGAAGGGGGTGAGCCTGACGCACCGCATGGTGGTGGCCAATGCGACACAGTTGCTCAGCAAGGTGGATTTGCCCGCGCACGCCGCCTTCCTGTGCAGCCTGCCCATCTTCCACAGTTTCGGTCTGACGGTTAGCACCTTCCTGCCGCCGATTTACGGCTTCTCGATGGTGACGTATCCCTCGCCCTTGGAGGCGAAGAAGCTCAATGAGCTGATTGAGAAGTACGAGTGCTGCTTGGTGGTGACGACGCCGACCTTTGCGCGCAGCATGCTGCGCCGCGCACACGCCCACAGCTACGACAGCGTGCGCTACTTCATCGTCGGGGCCGAGAAGCTGCAGAAGTCTCTCTCCGACGAGTTCATGGAGAAGTGCGGGGTGCTGTTGCTGGAGGGCTACGGCCTGACGGAGACGGCTCCCGTCTGCGGCACGAATGTGCGGATGACGAGCGGAACGGAGAAGCAGCCGTATTATGTGCCGGGCTACAAGTTCGGCTCTATCGGCCATGTGCTGCCGGGTCTGGCGGTTCGCATCACGGATCCCGATGATGACGAGGTGCGGCTGTCTCTTTCGGAGCAGGGGATGATTTGGTTCCGCGGCTCCAATGTGTTCAAGGGCTATGTCGGGCGCCCGGAGCTCAATGAGAAGATTTTCCGCGACGGGTGGTTCAAGTCGGGCGATCTCGGCTCGGTCGACCTCAACGGCTTCCTGACGCTGGCGGGGCGCCGCTCGCGCTTCTCGAAGATCGGCGGCGAGATGGTGCCGCACGAGGTGGTCGAGAGCGCCATTGAGGAGTTTGTCGAGAAGCCCGAGGACCTCCAAGGCCGCGCCGTGGCCGTGGTGGGCGTGCCCGATGAGCAGAAGGGCGAGGCGCTCGTGCTGCTCTCGGCCGTGCACCACAGCAACCTCACGCAGGCGCTCGACGCGATTCGCGCTCATTTGGCGGAGCAGGGTCTGCCCCGTCTCTGGGCGCCGCGCGAGATTATCCCCGTCGAGCTCATTCCCATGCTCACGTCCGGCAAGATGGATTTGCGGGGCTGCCAGATGCTGGCCTACGAGTCGCTGGGCTTGCCGACGCACTGAGGGCCGTGTGACGCTCTCCGTCGCAATCTCTGAGGGACGTGTCCGGCTCTTCGGCGCAGCGAGCCTCTGACTCGGAGCTCCTCTGAGTCAGAGGCTCGCTGTCGCTCGAGGGGGCGTCGTTGCTCGGGGGCGCTGTGGTTCGGGGAGGGCGTCGTGGCTCGGGGGCTCGCCGAGGTTCGGGGGCCTGCCGTGACTCAGATAACGCTTGACGTGCGGCTCTCGGGCGGGCAGAATGTCGCTATGAGTGAACGCCCTCGCAAACCCGTCAATGTGCGCCGCGCCGATGTGCTGGAGAAGATTCGCGGCGAGGTGAGTCAGTATCAGAGCCCGCTTGTGGAGGCGATTCACGGCTTGCCGGGAGCGGTGCTGCGTCTCCCGAAGCTGCACCTGCACTTGGCCGCGCAGTTCGGCTTCTGCGACGGGGTGCGGCGCGCGATCGAGATTGCCCATGCCGCCTGCCGCATGTTTGCGGGCAAGCGCGTTTGGCTGATCGGCGAGATTATCCACAACCCCGAGGTGAATGCGCGTCTCGATGCCATGGGGCTGCTGCACCTGCCTTGGGATATGTCGGCGGCGGCCTATGAGGCTCTCACGCCCGATGACGTGGTCATTATTCCGGCTTTCGGCCTGCCGGTTGCCATGTGGCGCATGCTTCAGGAGAAGGGGGTGCAGCTGGTGGATACGACTTGCGGGAATGTGGTGATGGTCTGGAACCGCGTGCGCCGCTACGCGCGCCTCGGTATTACGAGCATCATTCACGGCAAGGCTCAGCACGAAGAGAGCCTCGCCACGGCTTCTCACTCGCTGGGCGACGACGGCAAGGGGCACTACCTGATCATTTACAGCGAGGAGGATGCCCGCTTCGTGGCCGATTTCATCCGCGGGCGCATCAGCGCCGAGGCTTTTCTCTCGCGCTTCAGCCACTGCTGCTCTCGGGGCTTTGAGCCCGGGCGCGATTTGTGCGAGATCGGCATGGCGAATCAGACGACGATGCTCAAGGATGAGACGGCGCGCATTCAGCAGATGCTGCGCGAGGCGGTGGCGGAGCGCGATGGCTCGGAGGCGCGCTTCCACGCCTTCGATACGATTTGCGGGGCGACTCAAGACCGCCAGAATGCGCTCTACGCGCTGCTGGAGGCTCCCTTGGATGCGATGCTCATCGTGGGCGGCTACAACAGCTCCAACACGACGCACCTCGCGCAGATCGCCTCGCGCCGCGTGCCGACCTTTTTCGTCCGCGATGCCGACTGTCTCATCGGCGGCGGGCTCTGCCGCGCATGGAATGCGGACGCTCGCGAGGAGCGCGTCGTGCCGCTGCCCGAGGCCGTCAGCCACCCGGAGACGCCCTGCCGCATCGGGCTGACGGCCGGGGCCTCCTGCCCGGCCAACGTGATTGAGGCCGTCATTCGCCGCTTGGCTGAGGTCTGCGGCTGCACGGAGGATCTGGAGGCGTTCTGCCGCAGCGTGAGCGCTTGAACGCTTGAACGCCTGAGCGCGGAGCTGCAGTGAGATGGCCTCCGCCTCCTCGCCGGAGGGCGATCGAGCCGCCGCGCCGAAGGGCGATCGACATCCGCAAAGCAACAAAGCGCACCGACCCTTCGGTCGGTGCGCTTTGTTGGTGAACCTAACTGTCGGAGAGAGGCTTCAGCCCTCCAGCGGAGGCAGCACGATGAAGTCCTTGGGCTCGCGCTTGCGCTTGCCGGGGAAGAGGCTGGCCGGATCGTCCACCTCACCGATGGCTTTGTCGTTGGGATCGGCGGAGAGGGTGAGCGTGTCGACATTGCCGTTGCCGGCGCGGTAGACGACGGCCTCGCCCTTGTAGGACTCAGCGTCGAAGAGCACCTTGTCACCGCTGTTGATCTTGCCGTCGCCCGTCGAGGCAATCAGAAGAGCCTCGCCCTTGATGACGGGTTTGCGCTCGCTGCCGTCGACGTAGAGCACATAGGAGAAGCCGTTCTCACCGGCCTTGAGCGTTTCATCGGGGCCGAGCTTCGTCGACTCGACTTCGGTGCAGATGCCCATGGTGGTGTAGGCGTAAAAGAGCTTCTCATCCTCGAGGGGAGCCTTGCGCGAGGCGAAGAGCTGGCGGAGGTAGGCGTTGGAATCGTCGCCCGTGAGGTCGCCGTGGCCTTCGTCCCTCATCTTCTCTTCGATGGACTCAGCGGTCTTGTCGCTGGGGTAGCCGCCGTTCTTGTCCTTGAACTCGTCGAGAGCGGTGCCGAGCTGTTTGATGTTGCTCTTGGTCTTGGCGATATCGCCGTCGTTCTTGTGCGACAGGATGACGTAGGCGGAGATGCCCATGAGCGACATCAGAATGGCGATAACCACCATGAGCTCGATGAGCGTGAAACCGCGACGTGTAGCTTTGTGTAAATGTGTTCTCATGTCAGTGTGCGAGGGTACGGTATAGGTATAGCACAGGGGCATCGGTTCTGCAAGCAGGAAATGCCGCTCCGATGCAAAATCTTGTGAGAATCCTGCGGCGAATCCGGATGCCGGGTCGCGCCACCCCTCGCCCTCCCGCTTCCCTCCGCTTCCCTCCGCTTCCCTCCGCTTCCCTCCGCTTCGCGTGCGTTCAGCTCCTTGCAGCTCACCGTCTTGCCCTTCATCGGTCTCAGGCTCCTTCGGGGCGGGCTTCATCGCAGCTCATCGTCGCCGTAGCGATGCAGGTGCACGCTGCCGTCGAGGTTGAGCTGCACGAGGGTGACGCCGATCGACGCTTCGCTCAGCCCGATGGCGCGGGAGCTGAGTCGGCGGTAGGCTTGCATCTGCGGCCGATAGTGCTCGCTGAGGTCATCATGGCTCCTCGTCGTTTTGTAGTCGAGAATCTCGGCTCTCCCCTCGGCGGGGTAGAGCATGAGACGGTCGATCACGGCCGAGGTCCACTCGCTTTCCGTCACGGCTTCCAGCGCTTGCTCGTTGCAGACCTCGACGCCGTCGCGCCGCGTGAAGAACGCACGCAGCGCCGGGTCGTGCAAAGCCTGCGAGACAAGCTTTTCAGCCGCCGTGGCGGGGCTGAGGTACCAAGCGGGCGGGTTTTGCTCGTCGAGCCATTCGACGGATTCCAAGAGAGCATGCACGGCCGTGCCGAAGGCCAGAGCCTCGGCGCGGCGCTCCGCCTGCCCGATGCTGAGCTCCGCCTGCTGCGCGAGGTCGTCGGCTTTGCCGGACTCCCAAGTCTCCCCGGACTCCCGGCCCTCCTCGGCATACGCGGCTTCTTCGTCGGCGCCGCTGAGCGACGAGGGACTGACGCGGCGGCGACGGGTATCGGGCGGCGGCAGGGGGACGGCGGCGGGAGGCTCGGCCGCTGCTGCGGCGAGCTCGTCGAGTTCGTCGTACCAACGGCGATCGCCGCTTTCATAGGCCACGCGCACCGCGGCTGCGCTCATGTCTTCCGCGAGGGCTTCGTTGATGATTTGGCTCATGCTGCCCGCGATGATGCTGTTGCGGGCGATGGGGATGTAGAGCGCTCGCGCGGCGCGCGTGAGCGCCACGTAGAGCAGATTGCGCGTCTCCGCGGCCTTCGTCTCCGCATCGGCGGCAAGAGCGGTGCTCAGCGCGGAAATGAGCTCGCGCTGATCCTTGTTCGGGGGCGGCAGAAAGACGCCGCTGATGCCGCCCTGCCCGTCGCGCAGGGTCAGGACCTTGGGACCGCTGT
Source organism: Candidatus Parakkermansia intestinigallinarum (assembly GCF_944389695.1). Classification (NCBI taxonomy): domain Bacteria; kingdom Pseudomonadati; phylum Verrucomicrobiota; class Verrucomicrobiia; order Verrucomicrobiales; family Akkermansiaceae; genus Candidatus Parakkermansia; species Candidatus Parakkermansia intestinigallinarum. Next base: position 23,268 of record NZ_CALXNG010000025.1, on the reverse strand, counting down.
TCTTCGGTGTGGTCAGCGGCAGGATGACGACGTCGTACTCGAGCCCTTTGCTCTTGTGCATCGTCATCACGTGGATGCAGTTTTTGGGCGGGTTTTCCTTGAGCGTCAGAGACTCCATGTGATCGAGCCACGCGGCGAGGTCGCCGCCGGTCGCATCGAAGGCGAGTGCCTGTTCCGTCCAGATTTGCATGCTGCGGCGCAGGTAGTCCGTCAGCAGGGGGCGGCCGTTGCGGCGCGCGTTCTCAAGCCATTGTCTGATGCGCTCGGTGACGGCGGCGCAGCCCTGTTGCTCAAAGCGACGGCGCCAGCTCTGCCAATCGCCGCCGACACCCTCCAGCAGAGGCCCGAGCGGTGAGCAGCGCAGCATATTGCGGTGAAAGGGATCGCTCGGGTGCCTCAGCCAGCGGAAAAAGTGGAGGAGCGCATGCCCCAGCGGCGAGGACGAGGCCGCCTTGATGTCGCTGAGCGAGCGCACCGGGAGCTCGGGGCAGCGTCGATGCAGGGCATCGGTGAGCTCGCGAACCTTCTCGTTGCTGCGCAGCAGGATGCAGACGCTCATCCGCTTTTGTTTCAGGGGCAGTTCCGCGAGAATGCTCTCAACCGCGTCGATGTAAGTGCCGGGGTCGTCGATGAGCGTTTGTTTGCCGCGCGGGTTGCCGAAGCGGCTGACGCGGACGTAGCCGCTGAGGCGGCGGGCGGCCGTGTGGCGCGTGGCCTCGTCATTGAAGCCGAAGATGCGGTTGACGAAGTCGAGCACGACGGCCGACGAGCGGTAGCTCTTCGCCATGCTCATGCGGCAGAGCGGCGAATCGGCGGCCCGCAGGCGGCGGAAGCTCAAATCATCCGCCCCTCGCCACCCGTAGATGGCCTGTTTGATGTCGCCCACGACGAAGAGACTGCGTTCGGCGCGGTGCTCGTCGTTGCCGCCCGTCTCGGTGAGAATCTCATCGAGCAGGCGGCTCAGGCACTCCCATTGCTCCTGCGCGGTATCCTGAAACTCGTCGAGCATCCAGTGGTTGAGCTCACCGTCGAGGCGGTAGGCGAGCTGCGAGGGGGCGGCGTCGCTTCCCAGAGCGGCGGGCACCATGCGGGTGACGTCGTTGAAGCTGAAACAGGCCTGCCGACGCGCGAGACGCAGGTAGTAGCGCCTGTAGAGGCTCAGCAGGCGGTAGACGGACAGCGTGCGCCGCTGGCAGGCGCCGATGAAGCAGTTGATGCGATCGCGGCGAACGCGCTCGAGGATGCCGAGTATGCGGCAGACGGCCGGATCGTCCCCGAGGGGGGCTTTTTTGTCTTTGTCGACGGGCTTCAGAACTTTGTCGATTTTTGTCGCGACGGATTTTCTGATGGCTGCGAGGGCTTGGAGCGCCAGCTCCGTGACGCCGTCTCTGATGTCGGCGCTGCGTTCGATGTGGGCGGCGTGTTCCAGCAGTTCGGCTTTAGCTTGCTCGTAATACTCCCAATCGAGCTCGGGGCAGCGGCTGAAGTCGGGCATGTCGAAGGCGTTTTGCCAGGCGGTCCAGAGCTCGGGGCGGTCGGCTTGCTCGCAGATGTGGCCGTAATCGCTGATGAGTGCATCGAGTTCGTCGTGCAGAGGCTGGCGGCCGGTGAGCCCGGCGTCGAGCAACAGCGCGTTGAGCTCCTGCAGTTCGATGTTGCTGCTGATGTCGGCCAGCATCTCACGCCCGGCCTCTCGCCGGACGCGTTGAAGTTGCGACATGTTGCCCATGCTCAGCTCCTGGAGGCCGAGTTCGAGCCCGCTGAGTGCGACGATGCGGTAGAAGAAGCTGTCGATGGTGGTCAGGTGCTGCTTGTCGAGATCCTCGATGAACTCCAGCAGCAGCTCGCGGAAGCGCGCGCGGGTGAGGGGGTGCAGACTTTCATCGGCCTCCTTGCAGAGCGGCACCAAGCCTTCTTCCGGGTTGCCGTACCAGCAGTCGCGCACCGAGTCCGCCAGCTTCTCGGCGCCCTCATCGGAGGCGGCGCCTTCGGCCAGGCGGCAGAGAATGCGCTCGAGGAACTCTCCGGCGGCTTTGCGGGTGAAGGTGAGGGCAATCATGCTCAGCGGCGGGGCGCCCAGCGCCATCAGGGCGATAAATCGCTGGGCGAGGCGGTAGGTTTTGCCCGTGCCGGCTGAGGCGGCGATGAGAATGCTGGTGACGCTCTCGCGGCGGGCGGGAGCGTGCGGTGTTGTCCGGGGGGAGCTTCCGAAGGTCGGAGTCATGGCGGTGTTGATGGAGAGGCTGGGTTGGTCGCCGGGGTTTGGGCGACGGACAGGGTGATGAAGGGTAAGTGGCGGCGGATGAAGCGGATGAGGCGGATGAGGCGATGAGGCGATGAGGCGGATGAGGCGATGAGGCGATGAGGCGATGAGACGATGAGACGATGAGACGATGAGACGATGAGACGATGAGACGATGAGACGATGAGACGATGAGGCGGGCGGCGGAAGCGCGGCGGATGGGATGGAGGGAGGGCGGAGGCCGGAAGCGACGGGCGCGTCAGAGCTCCTCGGGGCCACCCGCGCCGCCCGAGGCTGCGTGGAGAGGCGCCAGCCCGAAGACGGCGCGCAGGTCCTTGTTGCGGTCGATGCTGAGCAGCGCGTCGTTGTTGTTTTTGTCGTTGTTGTTGCCTCGCACGCCTTCCCAGAGTTCGCGCGGAACGAGGCAGGCACCGGCGCGCATCATGCTGACGGCGTACTCGATGACCTCGCGCACCCCGTTGCGTTGCGTGCAGGGGACGTATTGCACGCTCTCCGAGCTGAGGGGAAAGACGCAGTAGCCGGTCTCAATCAGCTCGGGGGCGGACTTGTAAAAATCGGCGGCCCAGGCGGCGTAGAGCGGAAGCTGAATGTCGGTGAGCGCCTGACTGTCCTTGCCGAAGGTCGGCAGAGGCGACATGAAACGGTGGAAGTCCTCGTTGTGTTTGATGTCGGAGAAGTCGGCTTTGTCCCTTTTCAGCTTGCCGGGTCCGGTTTTGTAGTCGATGATGCGGAGGCGGCCGTCGGGATGGCGGTCGATGCGGTCAACTCTCATGCGGAAACTCACTCCTTCAACGGGCTCCCAGAAGACCTCTTTTTCAGGCTCCTCGACGATCCAGCCCGCCTTGAGGCTCTCGAAGTGCATCCGAGCAAACTCGCCGAGATGGCGCTCGAGAATCGTGCAGAGGGGGCGGACGGAGGGCGGCGGTTGCGAGCAGAAAAAGTCATCGACGGCGGCGTGCAGACCATTCAGCGCCCTGTCGCGTATCTCCTCGACGCTCAGGCCGTCGCTCATCTCCGGGTAAGTTTTGCCGATGTCTTCCAGCACGCTGTGGATGAGGGTGCCGCGCGTGAGAGCGTCGAGGCTGTTGACGCCTTCGTCATAGATTTCATACTTGTCGACGCCGAGGAGTCGCTTGAGCCAGAAGCGCAGCGGGCATTTCAGGAAGGCGTTGATGCTGCTGGGGGAGAAGCTGCGCTGCGGGTCGGCCCAGGGCGAGCGCAGGCGGGAGCCCAGCAGCGTGACGGGCTCGGGCGGCACGGCTTCCGCATGTTCCGGTTTGTAGCGCTCGGGGGTGCCGACCGGTGCGGCGGGCTCTCCGCTCAGTTGCGGGATGCGGATGTGAATCGGCCAGAATGCGCGGCCCGAGGCGCTGCCCTCGCCGGGTTCGGCCTTGAGCGGAAGGGCGGTCGCGGGGGCGGTAGCGGGATGGGTTGCGGGATGGGTTGCGGAGGCGCCGGCGCTGCCGTCGGCGGTTGGCTCGGGGGCGTGCCAGCTCCAGTCTCCGGCGTCGTAGAGCGGCTCAGCTTCACCGGCGTCGAGGTTGACGAAGAGCTTGCGGATGCGGTCGGTCAGCAGCTCGGGGGGCTCGGACGGGCAGCGCAGCAGCAGCGAGGAGGGGGTGCAGGGGTCGCCGTCGGCATTGGCGCGAGCGACGATGATGTCCGTTTGCGGGTGCGCGTGCAGCAGGGCAAGCAGCAGGTAGCTGTCGCGGGCAAGGCGACGGCTGTGGCTGTCCGCCCCGATGAGCTGCCGCAGCGGTTCGGTCAGGAGGGGGTCGTCGGGCAGGGCTTCCGGCACGGCTCCCTCGTGCAGCCCCGCGAGCAGCAGATGCGAGCCGGAGGCGTAGGGGAGTTCGAGCCAGCCGAGCGCGTCGAGCGCGGCTTCGCTTCTCTGCTCCTGTTGCAGGCGGATGCTGCTCTGCTCCTCAGAGAGCATGTCCAGAGCCTCGGCGGTGCTCGGCGCGTCCGGGCAGCTCGCCAGGAAGTGTGCCAGCCGTTCGAGAGAGGCCGCTGCCTCGGTGCCGACGCGCTGATAGGGAGAACTGCCCGCACTCAGGCTTGTGAGTCGCGCCGCGAGGTGCAGCAGAGCCTCGGCGCTGCTGCCCGGTTGGCGCAGCTCGGCGATGAACTGCCGCATGCGGCGGATGTAGGCAGCGAGGAGCTGCCGAGTCGATAAAGCGGCCGCCTTGCCGCCTGCCGGGGCGGCGGCCCGCTCGGTTGCGTCGTCAACCTTGCTGCGGGCCTTGTTCTGCGCGTAGGCTTCAAGGGCATCCGCCCGAGCGGGGAATTTTTCGCTCATGAGCTCTTCGAGACAGGCGGTCACGGCCTCTGTCCGCCGTATGCCGAAGAGCTGCATGGCCACGCTGTTGCGCAGCAGCGCTGCGAGAGGGGCTGCCTGATCCGGGTGGCGCAGCACCTCGACGAGCCGTGACGCGAGTTCGAGGAGGTCGGTGCCGGCGGCGCTGCGGCCCTGCGGGTCGTAGAGCGGCCAGCCTTTCTCGGCGAAGGAGAGACTGAGAATCGGCAGAAACTGCGAATCGCAGACGCCGAGCGCACACTGTGCCGAGGCTTGCCCGCCGAAGAGCCTCAGCGCCAGAGCCGCCATTTGCCCACCCTTCGCCGCGACGTGCAAGTGCTCGTCGTCGACGGGAAGGGGGCGCAGAGCCCAATCTGCCGTCGGCAAGCCGACTTCGTCGAAGTGCCCTCGCTCGGCCTCGGGGGCGTGCACCCAGATTTCAACGCCTCCGTCGAGCCGGGCGCAAAGCTGCGTGAGACAGGCGCGCTCCGCTTGTGAGAGCTGGGGCAGGCAGGCCGCCACGATGCGCTGCGTGCGGGCGGGCAGAGCGTGCGCCGCCGAGCGGTGTGCGAGGGCCTCGCGGCGGCTGATGAAGCCCCAGCGGTGCAGGCGCTCCTCGACCTGTCCCGCGAGCTCGGCCAGCTGTTGCCAGCGTGTTTCTTCATCGGCATCGGCGAGGCGCAGCAGCTCGGCGACGCGCTGCCGCCCCGCATCGCTGTCGAGACCGAAGCGGCGCAGGGCGGCAGGGTCGCGCCGCAGGAGCGCCGCGACGTCCCGAGGCTCGACCAGCTCATCGCTCAGCGTGTCGCAGAGGTGCATGAGCCGATGCGCCAGCGCATCGCGCGTGCCCGCCTCCGCCTCCTCTTCGAGTTCTGCCAAGGCTGCTTGTTCGGGGAAGAGCAGCTGGAAGCGAGCGGCGGCGTCCGGGGAGCGAAGCTCGGCGAGCCAAGCGGCCAGACATTCGAGAGGGGAGGCGAGGGAGGCTGCGTCGAGCCCGAGAAGCTGATGAGGCTGCATGATGCTCGGCATCAGCAGAGCCCCGCGAGGAGAGGCGGCTGCCAGAGCCTCGCGGAGGCGTCGCCCGCTCTCGCGCGTCGGCACGAGGACGACCATGCGGCGAAAGCTTTGCGGATCGCCTTGCGCGATGGCGAGCAGGCGTTCGGTGATGAGCTCGATGGCCGGGCGATGCCAGCCCAGAAAAATGCGCTTTGGAGTTGTCATATCAGGCGGAAGAGAGAGAGGAACGATGCGGGAATGCGGCGAAGAACGAGGAAACGCGGCGGAGGAAGGAGATGAAGGAGAGGATGGGGAGGATGGGGAGGATGGGGAGGCGAGCGCCCTCAGCCCTGCGGCGGGCGGGCGAGCACGACGGCCTCGCCCGAGAGCGTCGAGAGCCCCTGGCGCATCGGCACGACGCAGATGGCGGCAGGAATCCGCTCGCGGAGTTTTTCGACGTGCGAGATGACGCCCACCATTTTACCCGATGCACTGAGCTTCTGCAAGCTCTCCATGACCTGCTCGAGCGTCTCGCCGTCGAGCGTGCCGAAGCCCTCATCGAGAAAGAGCGAATCGAGCTGCGCGTCGCTCACCATGTGCGAAAGACCGAGCGCCAGGGCGAGGCTCACAATGAAACTCTCGCCGCCCGACAGATTGCTGCAGGAGCGCGGCTTGTCGTCCTGATAGCTGTCGATGATACTCAGCTCCAGCGGCTTCTCGGGATCGGAGAGCAGCAGGTAGCGATCGTGGAGCCGCCGCAGGTGGCTGTTGGCCAGAGAGACCAGCATCTTCATCGTAATGCCCTGCGCGTAGTCGCGGAAAGAATCCGCCGTGCCGCCCATCGCCTCGTAGAGCTCCTCCCAGAGGCGCAGGCGCTCCGTCAGCTCGCCCAACTCACTCTCGAGCGCGCGGTTCGCGTCGCGCTGCCGATCATCGTAGCTGAGCTTGCCCGTGAGCTCCTGCAGGCGGGGCTCGAGTTCGCGGAGCCGTGCGTCGAGTTGATCGCGCTGCTCGCGCAGTTCGTCGGCATTCACCGCAGCCCGCTGTCGGCGCAGCGGCTCCAGCTGAGCGCTCCAGTGTTGCAGCGCCTGTTCGGCCTCGCGCAGCCCGTCGCTCAGTTCGCTGCGCGTCGCCAGCAGCTCCTCGAGACGCGCCTCGGGCAGCAGCGCTGCTCGGTAGGCCGCCTCGTCGGCGAAGCCGACCGCTGCCAGCGCCTCGGCGAACTCGCCTTCGGCCTTGCGGCAGGCGAGCTCCGCCTCGGCACGGCGCTCTTGCTGCTGCTTGAGCAGGGCTGCCGTCTTCTCGTCGTCCGCCCGCGCCGCCGCCTCGCGCTTCTGCGCCTCGCTCAGCGCCCGCTCGAGCGAGCGAAGATCATCGCGCCAAGTCGTCAGCAGAGCCTGAGACCCTCGGGCACCCTCGGCGCCCCATTCGTCCAGCCTCCTCTGCTCGAGCGCTCGGCACGCCTCCTGCGCCTCGGCGAGCGCCTTGTCCGCACCGTCGAGCAGGCGCTGCGTCTGCATCAGCTCCGTCTGCTTGAGCGAAAGGAGCTTGCGGGCCTCGGCGAGAGCCTCCGCCTGCTCGCGTTGCACCCGCTGCGCCGCTTCCCAAGCGACCAAGCGAGCTCGCGCCTGTTCGTAGAGCCTCCGCGCCCCGGCCGGCTCATGCGGCGGCTCCGCGCCCGGAACCATGTTGCGGTGCGCGGCGAGCCGCCTGCTGAAATCCTCGCGTGCTTCGAGCGCCGGCAACAGGCGCCGAAGCTCGTCGCGCTGCCGTTCGAGCTCCTGCATCGCCGCGACGCGCACCTCCAAATCCCGGCAGAGCGCCGCCGGATCCGCAGGCAGCTCCGCCCATCCCAGTTGCCGCAGCAGCTCCGCCACCTTCGCCTCGCGGGCGGGCAACTGCGCCTCCGACGCCGCAATTTCCCCGCGGGCCTCGGCAAGCTCCTGCTCGGCGCGGCGGAGCTTGAGAGCCGCGGCCTCGTACTCACGGCGGGCCTCGCGCAGCCAAGCCTGCGCCGTCTCCGACGCATCGGGCGGCAGAGGCGGCGGTTCTTCTCCCGGCATCGACGAGCCGCAGCAGGGGCAGTGCGTGTATCGCCCCGCCCGGAAATCGGCGGCCAGCCGCCTCAGCTGCTCTTCGACCGATGCCAGCCGCCCGACGGCCTCGGCGTGCTGCTCGGCCTGCCGCACGCGCTGCGCGGCCTTCCGCTCCTCCTGCTGCGCGGCCTCGCCGAGCGAGCCGAGCGCCTCGCTGCGGCGGCGAAGCTCGCTGAGCCTATTCGCGAGAGACGCCGACTCCTGCGCCGCCTCGACAAGCTCGCGCAGGCGCCTGAGCCGCTCGTTGGCTTCGGCGAGAGACTCGCCGCCCGCCAAGTGCCCCAGCTCATGCTCGAGAGCCGCCGTTTGCCGCCGCGCCTCATCGCTGCTCAGCTCCCTCGGCAGCAGAGCCACCCCCTGCATGCGATCCTCCCAGCACCGGAGCGAAATCTCCCAGCCGACAAGAGCCTCCCTCCAGTCGCTGCCGTCGCCGAGCTGCTGCAGCTCGCGCTCGGCTTCGTCCCGCGAGGCCTCTGCCTGAGCTATCCGCCGCCGGAGCTCATCCTGCTCACCTTGCAGCACCTTCAGCCGCCGACGGGGCGCCTGAGCCTGAGCGAGACGCTCCTGCCGCAGCGTCTCTTGGCGCTGCAAATCCTGTTCGAGGGGTTGCAGACGCTCGCGAACCCGTTGCTCACGCTCATCGAAGCGGAGACTCTCGTTGAGCAGACGCACGGCGCAATCGTTCGCGACATTTTCGGCCGCTCGTCGCTTCTCCCCCAGGGACGGGCTCAGCGCCTCGAGCTTCGCTGCCGCCTCCCCTTCGCGGCGGCAGCGTGCCTCTGCCTCGGCGCAGCGCTGATCGCTCGGCTGCACCCGCCGCGCGCGCAGAGCCGCCTCGCAGCGCGCCTCGTCGCCCGAGACCCGGAAGCGCTCAACCGCGAGGCGAAGCTCGTCGCGATGGGCGCGAGCCGCCGCCTCATCAGCGCAGAGCTTCTCGAAGGCCGCTTGCTCCCGGAGCTCCAGCTCGACCGTTGCCCGAGCCGCCTCCTCATCGCGTTTCTGCTGCGCGGCCTCGGCCAGCAGCCGCTCCGCCTCGCTGCGCTCCTCCCCGCTGAGCACCGGAAGAAAGCGGAAGCGTGCCCGCTCGTCCTTCAGCTCCTTCATCCGCGCGCGGACGTGTAGGCCCAGCTCCGCATAAATCTCCGTGCCCGTGATGGACATCAAACTCTCCGCCCTCTCCTTGGCCGAGGCTCGCAGAAAATCCTGAAACTTCCCCTGCGGCAGCATGATGCAGCGGCTGAAATCGTCGTAGCTCAGCCCGCAGATTTCAACGACGAGCTCGTCGACGTCGCCGCTCTTTTCGCTGAGCACCACCTCCGCACCGCCGGGGAGAATCTCCGTCAGCCGCCGCTGCTCCGGGCCGTAGGGCGTCGCCGAGCTCGCACGCCGCGTCCGCTTCTGCGCGGTGGAGACGCGGAAACGCCGTCGCCGCCCCTCGCAGACCTTCTCAAACAGCAACTCCGCGCTGCAACTCTGCGCACTGCGGCTCATGAGCTCATTGCGGGTCTGCGAAAAACTGCCGAGGCGCGACGTTTCACCGTAGAGAGCGTAGGTGACGGCGTCGAGAATCGTCGTCTTGCCCGAGCCCGTCGGCCCGGCAATGATGAAGATGCCCGCATCGGCGAGCTGCGGGTGCTCAAAGTCGATGCAGAAGTCGCCCGCCAGCGAGTTGAGGTTGCTGAAGCTGAGTCGGAGCAGTTTCATGTGTCGGAGGATAGGCCGGAGACTGGGGATTCGGGGGATTCGGGGGATTCGGGGGATTCGGGTAAGTCGGCGGATGCGGCAGTTGCGGCGGATGCGGCGGATGCGGCGGATGCGGGGCGCTGTTTGGCCTCCCTCCTGCTGCTGCGCTGCGCCTCGAGCTCGTGCAGGCAGCTGCGGAACAGCTCCAGCAGGCGCTCCTGCCTCTCGGGATCCGGCGGCGCCGTGCCCGCCGTTTCCTCCATGCGGCGCCGGAGCACCTCTTCGGGCGTGAGCTCGGCGAGAGAGAGCTTCAGCTCATCCTCTGCGTCCGCTTCGGCGGTCTCTGCGCTGCACCGACGCGCCAGCACCAGCTCGAGATCGGCGGCCTCGCGGAGCGCCTCCGCGCGCTCCAGCAGCTCGCTCTGCGTCAGGTCGCCGCCGCTGTAGCGCAGCAGCACCCGGTGAGACGGCACGATATCGCTGCCTCGGCGGCAGTCAGCATTGGCCTCGCGGGCTCGGCGCCGGAGCTGCTCCGCCAGCGCCTCAAAGCCCTGTCGGTCGGCGAGCTCCACTTGCTCCGCCAGCGTGAAGACCGGCACGGGCTCGGCCTCCACCTCCACGCCTCCGGCATCGTCCACCGTGATCCACAGCAGGCGGTGGCGGTAGGAGGCTTCGTCAAGCCCCATGGCCAGTGGGCTGCCGCAGTAGTGGATGCGCCCCTCTTCGGGGGCGGCGGGCTTGTGGATGTGCCCCAGAGCCACGTAGTCGAAGACCGGCTCGAAGATATCGCGGCCGACACTCTCGAGCGTGCCGATGAGGCAGCGCGTCGAAGCCGTCATTTCGGTGCCGAGCACGCTCAGATGCCCCATGGCGATGGCCGCTCCGCCGTAGAGCTTCTTCTGCTCGCGGGCGTCGCGGGCCAGCGCGGCGTAGACCTCGGCAATGCCTCGGGTGTAGGCCGTCTCGCGCAGCTCGCGAGGATCGTCGGGCGAGACGGGCAGAGCCACATCGGCCGGGCGCAGAAAGGGCACGGCGTAGAGCGTTGCACGCCGCGTGCCGCCTTCATCGCAGAGCGGCAGTCGGCAGGCGAGCAGGTCGTCGCGGTTCAGCGAGGCGACGACCGTGGCGTGGTAGCGCGGCAGCAGCGGCGCGGCCTTGCTGAGCTGGGCGGCGCTGTCGTGATTGCCGGCGGTGAGAATGATGCGGCGGCAGCCCGTGGCGTCCGCTCGGCTCAGGAAGTCATAGAGCAGCCCTTGGGCCCGATCCCCGGGCGTGCTGCTGTCGAAGACATCGCCCGAGATGAGCAGAACGTCGGGGCGCCGCTCGCTCATCAGCTCGAGCAGCCAGTCGAAAAAGGCGCGAAACTCGTCGAGCCGATTGTGATCCATCAGCCGATTGCCGAGGTGCCAGTCTGAGCTGTGAAGAATGAGCATGGGTGGAAGGGCGGTATGGCGTCGGGCGTTTCCGTGCAACAAGGCGTTGTGCCCCTTGTTCGGGAGGAGCTGAAAAAGCGGGTGCGCCCGCCGTTTCGGCATGGTGCACTCCCATCGGCGCCCGCCGACGGGAGGGGTGCCGAATCGAACAGAGGCACGGGTAATATGATACCACAGAGGGGCGCTCAGGTCAAGTTTAATGCAAAGCGTGCGGTGCAAAAAAAAAGCCCCCGTTTGCTCATGGGCAAACGGGGGCGGAGAGCTGAGCTTTCGCCGAGCTGCGCGACGGCGGCTCAGGGTTGAGCCGGGGTGGTCACACGGCCGTTCTCATCGATGATGATCCTTCCGCCGTTCGCCGGCAGAGTAACTTCTCGGCCGTTGATGAAAAGGCGAGGCTTTTGTTCATCCGGCATGGCCTTGTCGGCGGGAGCCGGCGCGGGCAGCGGAGCGGGCTTCACGGCCTGCGCGGCCTCGTCAGCGGGCGCAGGAGCGGGAGCGGGCATGGGCTTGGCCTCAGGCTTGGGAGCCGGGGGGACGGGAGCGGGGACGGGCTTGGCATCAGGCTTGGGGCCGCAGCAGGGGGGCTTGGGAGCCGGGGGAACGGGAGCCGGTACGGGCTTGGCGTCAGGCTTGGGGCCGCAGCAGGGAGGCTTGGGAGCCGGGGGAACGGGAAGCGGCTTCAGGTTGATCATTTTGCCGTCGGGGCCGACGGTGATCTCGGCGTTGGCCGGCACGGGCTGTCCGTTGATGAAGATGCGGGTGTTGCCCTCAGCCCCGCCGATGACGGGTCCGCCATGGCTGGTGATGATGACCTTTTCGGTCGGCGCGGGAGCGGGGGCGGGAGCCGGAGCGGGCGCAGGGGCGGGTTTCTCAACCCGGACGCCGCCGTCGGGCGTGACGATGACCTTGCCGCCTTCAGGGGGCAGGGCGACGGGGCGACCATTGATCTTGACGCGCGGAGTCACGACGGGCGCGGGCTCGTCAATGACGCGCTCGCTGCTGCTGACCTCCTTCCCGTTGACAAAGACCTTCGTCTGCATCTTGCCGCGGATTCGGGCTCCGGGTTTGGGAGCCGGCACCGGAGCGGGCTGAATCTTTGTTGCCGGGACGGCGTGCACCGGGCGCTGGCCGAGGACCTTGGGGGCGATCTTGTTGACAATCTCGCGGGCCTCGTCTTCGCTGAGACCGACGGACATCAGCTCATTGGCGATATTGTTGAGTGCATCGACCTGAGCCTGGATGGTCTCGCGGTCAGAGACGATCGGTCGCGGTGCCGGAAGCGGAGCGGGTGCCGGCTTCGGGGCAGGCGGCGGAACGGGTGCGGGTGAAGGGACGGGAGCCTGAGCCTGGGCGAGGGGCGCCAGTGCGCCGACCAGGGCAGCGGTCTTGAGAAGGCTTGAGATTGTCATATGGTTGATGGTGGGTTAAACTCCCCCCGGCAGAGGGGGATCTTTTTTAAGATAGCACGCCGCTGCGTGCATGCAACCCTTTTTTCTGTCTGTATGACAACGCAGCGGGCGTTGATGACGCCGCGACGGGTCGGTATGACACCGCGTCGGGTCGGTTTGACACCGCGTCGGGTCGGTTTGACACCGCGTCGGGCGAAAGTTCGGGGCAGTTCAGGCGGAGAACAGGGAGGCGATCTGGTAGACGAAAACGGCGGCGGCGAAGCCGACGACGTTGCAGGTCAGAAACTGCATCAGCGTGAAGCCCCAGCTTCCCGATTCTTTGCGGATGACGGCGACGGTGCCGATGCAGGGAAGCGCCAGCAGGGCAAAGACCATGATGCCGAGAGCCTGCGGGATGTTGTAGTGGTTGCGGATGGCTTCTCGGGTGAGCCCTTCTTCGTAGGCGCTTTTCTCTTCGTCGCTCATGCCGACTTCGCTGGCGGGGTCGGGGCCGGCGTGAAAGAGAATGCAGAGCTGGGTGACGAGGAGCTCTTTGGCCGAGAAGGCTCCGATCATGGCGGAGTTGGCCTGCCAGTCCATGCCGGCGTACTGCGAGACGGGTTCAAAGAGGCGGCCGATGCGCGCGGCGTAACAATCCGGGTGCGCCACTTGAGCCTGAGGAGCCCCGCCCTCCGCATCCTCGCGCAGGGGGAAGGTGTTGAAGGCCCAGAGGATGACGGAGCCGAAGAGGATGAAGGTGGCGGCTTTTTTCAGATACCCGCTCGCCTTCTCCCACACGCTCATGAGGTAGCCGCGCAGAGAGGGCAGGCGGTAGGGCGGCAGCTCCATGATGAAGAGCTCGTCGCCGCCGCGAAAGAGCGTGCTTTTGAGCAGGCGGGCGATGATGACGGCGACGACGACGCCCAGCAGGTAGAGGCTCCAGAGGGTGAGCGTGCGCCACTGCTCCGGGACGAGCGCCTGAATGATGAGGGTGAAGACGACGAGCCGCGCCGAGCAGTTCATCCACGGCAGCACGAACATGGTGACGAGCCGATCCGTGCGGCTCTCGATGCTGCGCGTGGCCAGCACGGCAGGCACGTTGCAGCTGAAGCCCAGCAGCATGGGGATGAAGCTTTTGCCGTGCAGGCCCATCTTGTGCATGAAGCGATCCATGAGGAAGGCGACGCGCGCCATGTAGCCGGTGGCTTCCAGCAGGGAGAGACAGGCGAAGAGGATGACGATGGTGGGGACGAAGCTGATGACGCCGCCCGCGCCGCCGATGACGCCCCCGGTGATCAGCGAGACGAGCAGGGGATGCCCGTCGCCGAGCAGCTCGCTCACCCGTTCGGCAAGGGCGTCAAAGGCGCTCTGCACGGCTTCGACCATGGGGTTGCCCAGCGCAAAGCTGATGTAGAAGATGAAGAACATGATGGCGACGAAGACAATCATGCCCAGATAGCGGTGGGTGAGCAGGCGGTCGAAGGCCAAGGTGAGTTTGCGGGCATCCCACTCGCCGGAGTTGCCGTGCACGCATTCGCCGACCAGCCCGTGGATGACGCCGTAGCGCTTGTCGGTGAGCAGCTCTGCGGGGCTCACGCCGAACTCGCGAGCGAGCGAGTCTCGGCAGTCGTCGACGATTTGCAGAAAGCGCTGCCCCTTTTCGCCGTGGTGGGCAAAGTGGGCAATCATGCGCGAGTTGCCCTCCAGCAGGCGCGAGGCGATGTAGGTCGGCGGCTCGTCGTGCGGCGGAAATTGGGCGCTCTCGTAGGCGTGCGTCAGGATGTGAAAGATGCGGTCGATGGCTTCGCCGTAGGCCGGGCGGCGGATGGTGCCCGATTCGGCGAGTCCGTGGCAGACGCGGCCGATGAGGCGGCGCAGGCGGTTGATGCCGGTGCCGTGAAACGCATCGGTGCGCAGCACGCGCACGCCGATGAGCTCTTCCATGCGGCGCACGTCGAAGCGCAGACCGGCATTGACGGCGGCATCGGCCATGTTGAGAACGAGCAGAACCTGCCAGCCGAAGTGCCAGAGCTGAAGGGTGAGGTAGAGCTGCACGTCGAGGTTGGTGGCGTCGACAACGCTGATGACGAGCCTCGGCCGATGGCGGCAGAGGCAGTGCATGGCGAGCGCTTCTTCGGGTGAGTTTTCACCCAAGCGGTAGACGCCCGGCAGGTCGATGAGGTCGACGTCGCCGCTTTCGGTGTGCAGCACTTCGTGCACCTCTTCGACGGTCATGCCGACGGGGCGGTTGGTGCGCGTGAGGCGGTTGAAGAGCGCGGTCTTGCCGCAGTGCGGCGTGCCGATGAGGATGGCTTGCGGAAGATCAGGCATGGCGTTGCGTGGCGGCGATGGAGACGGTGGTTGCGGTGGCGGTGGCGATGGCGGACACGGGGGCGAGGCTCAGGGCTCGTCCGGGTGGGGCGTCTGCTTCCAGCTGATGTCGGGGTCGAAGCTTGGTGTGTCGTCGCCCTCGCGGCAGACTTTGACGCGGATGAGGCGGGCTTCGCGCAGTCTCAGCGCGACCATGGTGCCCTGCACGGCGACGAGCATGGGGCCGCCGAAGAGCGCCTGCTCGTGTACCGTGACGCGGATGCCCCGCACGAGCCCGTGGTCGGCAAAGCGGTTGATGAGATCCTGATCGCCGTCGGCCACCTCGATGACGCGTCCGCTCTGCCCGACGGCCAGATCGGCCAGCGTGCCCGTCGCTCCCGGCTCCCCGCAGTGTTTGCCGCTGCATCGGCCGCTGCGGCAGGTCTTTTCGCGGTGTCGGCAAGCGCAGGCATCGCCGCCGCAGGGGGAAGCGCCGCAGTCGCCGTCTTTCCCGCAGCTGCCGCAGCTGCCGCAGCCCCCGCAGCCGAAGAGGAGGCTGCCGAGGCGTCTCCACCAGCTGCGTTTTCCGTGCTCCTTCATGACAGGGAGCCTAGCACAGCTTGTGCCGTCGCGCAAGTTTTATCCCTTGAGGAGACAAACGAAAAGCTCCGTGCCGTCGGCGGGGAGCGCGGGCGGCGGAGCGGACGAAAAGTCCCGCGCAGGCGGCGGAGTGTGCGGACGGCGGAGCGGACGAAAAGTCCCGCGCAGGCGGCGGAGTGTGCGGACGACGGAGCGGATGAAAAGACCCGCGCAGGCGGCAGGAAGCGCGGGGACGGCGCGGCTCCGAAGTCCCGTGTGCGGGGAGTTGTGCAGGCACGGGGCGGAGAGGGTAAAAAAGCGTTGCTCGCGGGGCAAAGGGGTGCACTTTGTGCTTGCCATGCTCGGCCGATTTGATTAGGATGTAGCCGATGAACGCATTCCGAGCTTTTCTGACTGCATCTCTGGGCGTGGCCGCACTTTGCAGCTCCGCTGTCGTGGCCGATCCTGCTTCCGACTACTGGAAACCGGAGAACATGGCCAAGCGTCAGTGCACTTCCGTGCATCTGAATTATCTCCCGAAGGTGCCCCACACGGCGGCCTACACCGAGATGGTGATCGAGAAGAGTGCTCCCGGCACTTACTTCGCCTGCAACAGCTTTGGCGGCGGCTACATCGGCGTGCAGGAGCTCCCCGAGGACGAATCCGGCAAGACGAAGCGCGTGGCGATTTTCTCGATCTGGGACGCCAAGGACTCGGGCGACAATCCGCACGCCGCCCCGGAGGAGGAGCGCGCCAAGTTGGTGCAGCGCGGCCGCGGCGTGGTGACGGCTCGCTTCGGCGGCGAGGGCACCGGCGGCAGGTCCATGCGCCTCTTCCCTTGGAAGGAGGGCGAGGTAATTCGCACGCTGGTGGTTGAGAAGCCGGACGGCGAGCACTTCCGCCAGATTGCCGGCTACATCTACAATCCCGCCACGAAGCACTGGGAGCTGCTGAGCTGCTGGCGCGTCCAAGCCATCCGCCGCGGCATCGGCGGCGGATGCGGCTTCGTTGAAGACTTCCGCCGCAATGTCGAGTCCAAGGAGCACGAGCGCCGCGCCACCTTCGGCCCCGCTTTCCGCTGGACGGGCAAGGAGTGGAGCTTGGCCGACACCTTCCGCTTCACGAAGGACGGCAACCTCAACATGAATATCAACTGCCGCCTCAACCCCGAGCGCGGCTACTTCTCTCTGGCGACGGGCGGCGACGTCAAGCCCGAGGCTGACTTCGCCGTCTTCACCGAGAAGAAGCTCGATGTTTCGGCCAAGAAGCCGGGCAAAGACGTGATGAAGCTCATTAAGGCTCCGAAACTCAAAGCCGTTCCCTACAGCGACGACGGCAAGTGGGAGGAGTGATTTGCACCCCTCCTCCGAGTCGAGCGCGCGCCAAGCCTTCGGCCGATGAGAGAGCGGCGGGGAATAGCCCCGCCGCTCTTGCGTTCTTTTGGAGCGGCCCGCGCCCCCTTCCCGGCAAAAGCTTGGCGCGGCTCTCGGCGGTTTTGGCGCTGCCCGTCGGCGGCGCGGAGAAAGCTGCTCTGCACGCCTCAAAAAAAAGCGGTGGCGCCTTGTCGGCGCCACCGCTTCGGAGAGCAGGCGGAGCGAAGCCCTGTGAGCCTCAGGCTGCCGGAGCGGGTTGCGGAGCCGGAGCCGGTGCCGGTGCCGGAGCCGGAGCAGGCGATTCGCTCGCAGCCGCCTCGGCGGAGGGCTCTTCGTCAGAGGCCGCTTCGTCGGCAGCAGCGGACTTTTCGGAGCCGTCCTCCTTCAGCACGACCAAGCGCGGGATGGACTGCGCCTTGATAGCCTTGTTGCATCGGCGGGTGAGCTTCTGATCCATCACGATGGTGAAGGGAGCCTTATTCACCTCGAAGGTGATGAGCCCGTCGGGCGTGCGCTTGTTAATCAGGTCGAAGAACTGGCGGAAGTTCTTCACCACCTGTCCGTTCACCTTCTCGACCAGACAGAAGGTCATCTGCTCGTAGGAGAGCGTGGCCGGCGTGGCGATGACAAGCGTGAGCGCCACCAGCTCATCGCGGCCCTCTCGGCGGAATTCGTCCATGCGCCCGTCGAGCTCGAGGAAAGTCGCCGGCAGGTCGCCCTTGGCAGCGGCCTTCAGCTCGCTGATGTATTCGGGAGACAGCGGTTGGAAAAGCAGACCGCCGTACATGATGTAGCGCGGCTGCTCACCGGGGAGATCCCGGCAGTAGAGAGAATTCTCCTCCGCGTCGCGATTCAGCTCGACCGTCTTATCGGAAGCCTGTCCCTCGTGGCGTATCGAGAGCGTCATGGTTTCGCCGATCGGCTTGAGCCCCCGCAGCAGGGTGGTGGCGCTGATGGAGTCGTAGAGAGGCGACAGGCAGCGTCCCTGCTTGTCGATGGGCATCCCCTCGACCGCCGTGAGCACGTCGCCCGCGCAGATGCCGGCCTTCTCGGCGGCACTGCCCGGCAGCACGCGGCTGATGTAGAGACCGCCTTGGTTCTCGTCCAGCTTCAGATAGCGGCAGAACACCGGGTCGTCGAGCCCCTCGAACTCCAGCCCCAGCACAGGAGCCTGAGCCTGCTCGTTGTTGAGGAAGCGCTCAATGAGCTCAGCATTGATGACGGTGAATACCTGTAGAGCCGCATCATAGCCGCTGGTCAGGCCGCAGAGCCTGCCGTCGCGCACAATGGGCAAACCGTAGGAGTTGTTGCCGGCGGGAATGGCCGTGGCCGCCTTGACCCTCAGGCGGGGCATGCCGTTGGAGCTCGTGCCGCTGCCTTCGACCGTCACGGGCACCTGCGCGGCTCGCAGCCCCTGCACGGAGCCGCAGAACTCGGCCTTGTCGCCGATGCGCATGGCATCGCCGAGGGGCAGAGCCGTGCGGCCGTCAAAGATGCGGGCATCCTCCTCGTGCGCCACGGTGAGCAGGGCGAGCTTGATGTCTCGGTTGTAGCGCAGCAGCTTGGCCGGCACCGCGCCGGAGCCGTCGGGCAGGGCAATCTCCAGATAGGTGGCGGCATCGACGGCGTCACCGAAGGTCAGCACGCGACCGTCGCCGAGGTAGATACCCATGAGGCTGCCGTTGTTCATCTTCCCCTTCTGCCAAGGCTGCACGAGGTTGTATTGCTGGCGGGTGCTGCGCACTTCAAGCAGGTAGCTGAGCGTGTCGGGCTTGGCCGGCTCAGCGGCGGGAGCCTTCTCGGCCGATGCATCGGCCTGAGGCGCTTCCGGAGACGCTGCTGCGGCATCGGGCTGCGGCTGCTCGGCGGAGGGCGCGGGGGCGCCGGCTTGGCCTTGCTGTTCGGCGGCTTGGCTCTGTTGGTCGGCCGCAATCGCCCGGGGATTGCGCGGCGTGGGCTTGCAGGCCGCGAGGCTGAGACCGACCAAGGCCGAGATCAGGAGAACGGATTTCTTCATATGCAGAGAGTCTGAAACTTGGGTTATTTGAGACGCGCCGGGGCCGGGATGGCGTAGCCGGCAGAGATGCGTTGATTGGCGGCATCAACCGTACTGTTGTCGATGACGATGGGGCGATCGCTGCCGACGACCTCGATGACGGTGTAGTCGGGGCGCTTGCCGTCCTTCGGGTAGAGCAGCTCGGCGAGCTGCTCGAGACTCGTGATTTCAACGCCGTTGACTTTGGAGACCATGCTGTTGGTCACATTGCCGGCGAAGCGCGCATTCACCTCGTCCGGCAGCACCTCGGTGATGAGAACGAGATCCTTCTTCTTGAGCGAGCCGCCGCGCGTCATGAAATTGTTGATTTCGACGAGGTAGTTCTTCACGTCAATACTGCGGGCGGCCACCACATTGAGATCGAGCGGCTGGAAGATGAGACCGCCGAACTGCACGTAGCGCGGCTGCACGTCGTAATAGAAGGTGTTGACGCTGCGGCCCGGGGCGGCCTTCAGCGTCGCCGTCACCTGCATGGGCTTGCCGTCGCGCAGGATGGAGAATTGCACCTTGTCGCCTCGGAAGGCGCGTTCGGCGAGCTCTTCGAGCTGCACGCGCTCGCCGTCCAGCTCAATCATGGCCGAGCTGTCGACGGGGCAGCCGTTGACCTCCATCACAACGTCGCCCACCTGAAGCACGCCGTCGCAGGAGCCGCCCTGAGCAATGTCGCTCACAACGACGCCGACCGGCTCTTCCGTCAGCTTGTAATATTGGCGCATGGCCGGGTTTTCGAGCGGGAAGAAGGCCGCGCCGAGCTCGACGTACTGGTCGTAGACGCCGTCCTCAACATCCTTGAGGAAGCGCTTGATGACCGGCATGGGAATCATGTAGCCCGTCGAATTGGCTTGAAGCAGGCCTTGGAAGGCGACGCCGACGACCTTGTCGCCCATGAGCACGGGGCCGCCGCTGTTGCCGGGATTGATGGCCGCATCAATCTGCACGGTGAGGTGGGCGATGTTGCGCGGGTGCGAGTAGGGGACGCTCTCGATGCGCGAGACAATGCCGCGCGTCACCGAGAGACGGCTGCCGCCGATGGGGTAGCCGACGGCGCGAACCGTGTCTTCGAGCTTGGGCAACGAGTCGCTGAACGCGAGGCAGGGCACGTCGGCAAAGGCCTCGGCGTCATCGACCTCGACGAGCGCGAGGTCGCAGTCGTGAGCCACGTATTTCACGCGGGCCGGAATCTTGCGCGAGTCGGCGTAGGGCGAGATGTAGATGCGATCGGCGTTGGCCACGACGTGAGCATTCGTCATGAAGAGCCCTTTGCCGACCATGAATCCGGTGCCGTTGCCGCGCCCGAAAGCGCCTGACTGCCACGGGCGGCTGTAGTCGGGCATGCGAACGGCGACTTCAATCTTCACGATGCCGCGGTAGGCGTCCTCGACGTTCGAGGCCGCAGAGGCAGGTGTCGCGGGAGCCGGGGTCGGCGCGGGTGCAGGTGTCGCGGGAGCCGGAGCGGGCGCGGGAGCCGGGGTCGGCGCAGGTGCCGGAGCGGGCTCGGGAGCAGGTGTCGCAGGAGCCGGAGCATGCGCAGGCGCAGGCGCAGGAGTGGGCGCGGGAGCCGGGGTCGGCGCGGGTGCAGGAGTGGGCGCGGGAGCAGGTGTCGCAGGTGCCGGAGCGGGCGCGGGAGCCGGAGTCGGCGCAGGGACAGGCGTTTCAGAAGCCGGAGCGGGCTCGGGCGCGGGAGCCGGGGAGGGAGTCGATGCCTCCGTGACCCGGACGGCCGGAGCCGACGCCGAGGAGGACGGCACGGATTCGGGCGAATCCGCCAACACGGGAAGGGCTGCGATGAGGACAGCCGTGGCTGATTTCGTTATCACGCTTTTATTCTGCGCTGCGCGCTCCCCTGAGTCAAGCTCAAAAGCTGTCAGGAGTAGGCGCAAAGGGGCGCGACGCAGCGATGAACGGAGCGTCGCGCCGAGCTTGCAGGCGAGGGCTCGGGTGCCGCCGATGTGCGGCGGGATGCCGCCGGAGTACAGCGGGGGGCGGCAGGGTGCGGCAGAGCGTCGCAGGGTGTTGCGGAGCGTGTCGCGCTCGGCCGCGCTCCGTTTCACTGACCGCGGAGAGCGTCGACGCAGATGGCCGACCAGGTTTCGAGCTTCGGGTAGAGCTCGCCGGACAGCTCATCGAGACTGCGGAAGGCGAGTCGATCGAGCGTCTTTTCGTTGGGTTCAACGGCGTCGCTGTCCAGATCGAAGCGGTGGACGATGCCGAGGTGGACGCTGCCGACTTCGTTCGTGTCGTCGTTGATGACGGCGTAGAGCTGCTGCCGGGCGTTGCCCGAGAAGCGAATCTCTTCGCGGATTTCGCGCTCGACACCCGCCAGATAGGTGCTGAGGTTTTCGGCGAGGCCGTCGACGGGGTTGATGTGGCCGCCGATGCCCAGCGAGTACTTGTCGTGCAGGCGGGCTTCATGGCCCTTGGAGGTGCGCGCATAGCTGAGCACCTTGCCCTCGTGGCAGAAGATGGCGTAGGCGATGATCTGTTTGTATTCCGGCGACTCTTCGGCCGTTGCGCGGTCGATGAAGCGGGCGACGCCGGGCTTCAGAAAGGCCTCGAGGTAGTCCTGCGGGTTGCGGCGCACGCCGTTGAAGGCGCCGACTTGTTCAAAGACGTCGCGGGGGACGACGAGAACCTGTTCTCCGTTGTAGCGTGACATGCCCCGACTCTAGCGCAGCGCGGGCTCAGCGTCAAGCTCTTTCTCAGTCGACGCTGGGGGCGGCGGCGTCGTGCCCGCCGAGCGGAAGCGGGGGAAGCCGCCCTTCACCAACGCCCCTTGTTGAAGCGGCTGACTTCGCGCTGCACCTCGCGCATTTCCGCCCTCTCCTTGAGGTCGTACCGCTGGTCGCGGTGGGTCTTGCCGCGGCCGACGCCGAGTTCGGCTTTGACTCTGCCGTTTTTCCAGTAGAGCCTCAGCAGGGGCAAGGCATAGCCCTTCTGGGCCATTTGAATCTCGAGCTTGAGAATCTCGCGCTTGTGCATGAGCAGGCGGCGGGGGCGTTTAGCTTCGTGCTGAAACCACTTGCCGGCCGTCTCCCAAGGCTGCACGTCGCAGCCGTAGAGGAAGAGCTGGCCTTTTTCGACGCGGGCAAAGGCGTCTGAAATGTTGACGCGCCCCTCGCGGATGGATTTGACCTCGGTGCCGCGTAGCTCGATGCCGCATTCGTGTCGGCTGAGAATCTCGTAGTCTCGGCCGGCTTTTTTGTTGCCGGCGATGATGTTGTTGCTGTTGTGGGGCTTTTTGTTTGCCATGTCGATGGGGCTGGTTGTCGGTTGTGGCGCTTGCGGCTGCGCAGGACGGGGTTCGACTGCGCCGGAGGCGCCGGAAAAAAAAGCGCGCCCGGCTCCGGGAAATCCGAAAGGCGGGCAGCGCGAGATTCCCGACTGGCGGGCGATCTGTGAGAATCAGAACTCGGGCGTGACGGTGATCGTCTCGGCGGCCTTGTCGGCAGCCTCGTCAGCCGGAGCAGAGAATTCGTCGCTTTCGACTTCCTGATTCATCGCGGCGAGCTCGTCGGCGCTGGCTTCATGCCAGATGATCTTGCCCTTGATGATTTCCGTCAGAGCAATGTCCCCGCAGCCCATCTCGGGAGTGGTGGGCACGTAGGGATCCGAGCCGTGGTTGAGCTGCTGTACGCGCTTGGAAACGATGTTGACCAGAAGCTGGTTGTCGCCAACAATCTCCGCCGCTTTCTCGATGAGTTCAACTTTCATGAATGGATAAAAATCTGATTCCCGCGTATGCGCGGCTGCACATTATACATGGCGGATGCGTGCCTGGCAAGCCTATATTTGCGTCAGTTGCGAGAAATTGTTTCGCGCAGGTTCTCTTATGCTGCGACACAGTTTATGCTTGCAAGATGACGGGTACACAAGGTAAGATAGTGCCGACAGACAGGCGGCGCGCCTCAGACCGCGACCGCTCGTAATAAGCACCTTATTTCTCGCACGATTATGGCTAATTTGAACAAAGTGATGATTATTGGTAACCTGACGGCAGACCCCGAGGTTCGCACGACGCCCCGCGGCACGCCGCTCACCGAGCTGCGCCTCGCCGTCAACCGCGTGTCGGGCGGTCAGGGTGAGGGCGAACGCCGCGAAGAGGTGACTTTCCTCGATGTGACCTGCTGGGGACGCACGGGTGAGATCGCGGCTCAGTACCTCGCCAAGGGTCGCCCCGTTTTTATCGAGGGGCGCTTGCAGCAGGATTCGTGGGAGGATAAGCAGACCGGGCAGCGCCGCAGCCGCATTCGCATCGTGGCGGAGAATCTGCAACTGCTCGGCAGCCGCGACGGCGGCAGCCGCCAAGGCGGCTATGCCGGGCAGCAGGACGGCAGCTACGGCGGGCGTCAGGAGAGTTCTCATGGCCAAGGCGGTTACGGCGGTCGCCAAGGCGGCTACAACAATCAGGGCGGCGGCTACGGGCAGAACAACTACGGCGGCGGCCAATCGTCTCCGCGCTCGTCCTACCAGCAGCAGACGCCGCCGCCGATGCCGCCCGAGGAGGACGACGATATCCCCTTCTGATTCGTCTCTCCCCCTTTCACCCCTTTCATCGCGCCCCTCGGAGTGCCCGCACACGGGTCACCCGAGGGGCTTTGCTGCGTCGGCGTGTGGCGGCTTCGGGTTTGGCGGTTTTTTGTTTGTCGGCTTTGCGCTTGTCGGTTTCGCGCCTGCGTCGTCGCGCTGCACGCGCCGCCGCTTTTATGTCGCGTTCGTCGGCGTAAGCGGACAAAAATCCGCACCATACGCGTAGCGGACAAAAATCCGCACCGTAATCCTAATAAGTCATTATTTG
>NZ_CALXNG010000024.1:0-30385 GCF_944389695.1 Candidatus Parakkermansia intestinigallinarum | reverse complement strand
TTCTGTGCTACCTTGGGTGCGTTCATTTTTGACGCATCCATACCTTTCGGTGCGTTTTCTTTTTGACGCAATACGACCGCTCGCTCCGTCGTCGGCGGGCGTGTCAGAGCCGAGCGCGGGGAGGCGGGCGTGCAGAGGCTGGCGCGGGGAGGCAGGCCCAAGCATCAGGGCGGCTCCCCTGCCGCGCGACGCCGGGTTAGGGCGACGTTAGGTCAAAACGACGTTTGGTCAAGGCGACGCCGGGTCAGGGCTTGAGCGGGGCGCCCTCAATGCCCGGGGCAGAGCCTTCGCGGCTCAAAGGTTGCAGCTCGACGTCTTCGCAGTGGCGCAGGACGTAGGGTTGCTCATCGTGCATCGGGGCGTAGCTGTCATCAAAGACGACTTTGTTGTTGCGGAAGCGGATGCCGCGGGCCGAGATGGCGAAGAGCAGCGGCACGCGGTGCGTCAGGAAGGTGTTCCCCTCGATGAGGATGTTGCCGTGGTAGCGCTCCGTCTGCTCTTCGGGCTTGCGAACTTCGGGGTAAATCGAGATGATGCCCTCGGTGTAGCCGAAGATATTCGTGAGGTTGTGCTCGAAGAGGTTGCCCCGGATGGTCAGGTCGAGGCAGCGCCCGCTCTCATACCAACCCTGTGCATCGCCCGCCAGCAGAATGGCCGAGCCGCTCGACCAGATGAAGCGGTTCCCCTCCACGAGGATGGGGCGCGGGGTGGTGAAGAGGCTGCCGCGGGCGCGGTTGTGGCGGATGGTGTTGCCGCAGAAGCTCACCGACGGGTACCAGTCGGCATTCTCAAGGGCGTCACCCGCCTCGATACCCTCGGGCAAAGGCGCTTCCAGCCGGATGAGCAGGTGTTCTTCGTCGAGCTTGGTGACGGCCTGCGCACGCCCTGTCTCTTTCGTGTTTTGCAGAGTCTGCCCGTGGATGAATTGCAGCGCCTCGCCCGGCAGCACGACTTCAAAACCGATGGCCTGCGGATGGCGGTAGCGGCAGACAATCTCGCGCGGGCTTCGAACCTGCTCGATTTCAAGGCTGGTGCTGTGCACATTGATCGCATCATCCATCATCCCCTCGTAGAGCGCACCGCTGACGTCGATGTGCCCGCGGCAGTTGGAGAAATGCGTCGCATCGGCCGATGCCGTGTGCATGAAGCCGGGCTTGCGGATGCAGCCGCCGCCGCGAATGCAAATGTCGGCACTGCGCTGGGCGATGAGCGCCATGCCCATGCTGTCGTGAAAGACCACGTCATCGAGCGTCAGCCCCTCGCAGCGATACACAACCATGCAGGGGTGCGGGCGCCAGTAGCCGCGAAGCGTCAGAATGTCCCCGACGCTCAGCCCCTTCTCGGCGGCATTGACGGGGAAGCGCAGCTGCCCGTCGCCGACGGCTTCGGCTCGCGGGCTCCACGCGATGTCCCCCGAAGCCCCGGTCGGCACCATGCGCCCGTCGGGGTGAAAGGCGATGGCGTGATTAATGCCGGCGAACCAGCGCTGCGGGCCGTCGGCCGTGTCGGTCGTGCCGGTGTTGACGAACCTGCCGTCCTTCGTGAGGCTCCAAGAGGAGGCGGGCGTCATGGCCAGCGTCGTGCCGTTCTCATCCGCGGCAACGATGCGTCCCTCCGAGTAAAAGGGGGTGGCTTGGTCGAAGCGGATGCCCTTGAGCGTCACGCGGCTGCTGTCCATCACGAGAGCCGGCAGCATCATGCCGTGGCTGATGAAGCGCGTCTCGTGCCCGACGAGGGTGATGTCGTGCAGATCGACCAGCGGCAGACCGACGCGGTGGAGCTCCTGCTGGTCGTGGTTGGAGATGTAGAGGCTCATGGGCAGAGCCCCCGTGGCGCGCAGGTGGTAGTCCCCCTCTTCCAGCTCAATGGTGACGGCACAGCCCTGCTCGGCCGCCAAGCTGCGAGCTTTGCTCAACAGGCGCCTGAGGGCGGGGGCGGCGTCCTCCGAGCAGGGAAGCACGCCTTCATCTGCGGCGCGCAGCGTTAGGGTCTGCGCGGGCGTCGGCGTCGCGCTCTTCGCTTCCTTCGCTTCCTTGGGCGACTCCCATCTCAAATCCTGCCAATGGACGTTGCGCGCCTCCTCGGCCAGCAGGTAAACGTGCCCCAGCGCACGGGTCGGAACGCGGAAGGGCTCATCGGCTCCGCCTTTCCAGAGCAGCTCGCTGCCCGACATGACGCAGAAGGGAGCACCCTCGCCCTTGGGGCTTCGGCCGACGAGAAAATCCCCCTCCACACGCAAAGGCAACATGCGCTGCCCGCTCATGAGGGAGGCGAGCTGTCGGGACTCGGCGCTCAGCGGGCAGCTTTCGGCGGGTTCTTCCTTCAGCCCGCCTGCACGCGGCGTCGGCTCGGCTTGAGCGGTAACGGGGGCGCTTGCTTGGGCAAGGGGGGCAGAACTGATGATCAGCGCGGCTGCGAGGTGGGCGTGTTTCATGAAAAAAACGGATTCTTGTGTCGGTTGATCGGCAGATCTTCACGATCGGCAGTCTTAGGCTAGAGAAAAGCAAGCCCTCTGTCAACCATTTTTTGCGGCAGGCTGCCGCGGTGTTTCGCGCCGCTCGCAGCGCTCATCCGTCGGCTCTGTATCCCCTCCAATGCGTTATGGAACTTCACGGCGAGCAAGGCCTCAGCCGCAAGCAGCGCTCGGTTCACGGGAAACGGCAGGGGCAGGCGGGGCAGGCGGATGAGCGCTGTGGGGCGCAGAGGAAGACCGTGCCGCCGGGAACGGCAGGGCGGAGAGCGCGCACGCCGAGCGCGGAGAGGTCTGATACCCGCGTTTGGGCGCGAAAAGACTTGCAGGGATGAAAGCTGCTGAGGTAGAATCAGCGCGCGGAGCACCCGAGGTATCGGGCTGCGGATCCGTCTGCATCGATTTTACGCCTCTGACCCATGATGAATCTGAGTGATTTTCTTCAACACGTCGCCGAACGCCGCCCCCTCGACACCCCGGACATTTACGACTTCCTCGACCGATCCGCCGACGAAGCGAGGCGCATTACCGCCGAGCTCAACGGCAGCTATCACGACATGGATGCCATACGCCGCCTCCTCGCACGCCTCTTCGGCTGCGAACCCGATGAGACCCTGCGCGTCTTTCCGCCCTTTTACACCGACTTCGGCAAAAATATCAGGCTGGGTCGCCGCGTCTTCATCAATGCCGCTTGCCACTTTCAGGATCAGGGCGGCATCACCATCGGCGACGACTGCCTCATCGGTCACGCCGTCGTCTTTGCGACGCTCAATCACGGACTGGCGCCCGAGAAGCGTTTCTCCATGACGCCGGCCCCCATCGTACTGGGGCGCAACGTCTGGGTCGGCTCTAACGCGACGATTTTGCAGGGCGTCACCATCGGGGATCATGCGGTCATCGCAGCGGGAGCCGTCGTTACCAAAGATGTGCCGGCCTATACCGTTGTCGGCGGCGTGCCGGCCAAAATCATTCGGCGAATTGACGCGTAAACAGCTCGTTTTTCGCAGGGCGGCAGCCGGCCGCACGGCGGGGGCGCCGATCTCGCGAAGTCGCGCCGTAGGCCGCGAGAGGCGCGGCGGCGGGGCAGACTTCGAAGGCTGACGCCGCCCCCCCTGTCGCGTCTCGGGAAACAGGGTGACACCGAGCTCCTCTATGTCGCCGCGATGGTGAGCGGGGCTGACGCGGTTCTGTCTTGACGCCGCATGTGCTGCGGGGTAAGATGCAGCGAAATGAAGATGTTGTCTTTTGCCGCCGTTTTCGGAGCTTCTGTCTGTGCCGGCGTGTCGTGTGCGGCTGCGGAGGCCGGTGCCTGTGCACCGGTCGGGGATGATGTGCCGCTCCTGAGCGAGGTATCGCCTGAGGCTCGGCCTTATGTGGAGCTGCTGCTGAAGTGTGCGGCCGTGGTTGAGCGCATCAATGTGCTGCAAGACAGCATCAGGGATCGCGTATCTGCTGATGCCGCCGCGCCCCGTTTGGGGTCTCTCTATCGCGAGCTGCAGGATTTGATGGGGAAGGCTCGCACGATGCCGGAGCCGGACGCCGAGGTTAAGCAGCAGGTGGAGCAGGTGCTGCACCAAGTGCTGGAGCAGCCTATGACCCGACTGATTCAAGGGGTGATGTATCTGGCTTTGAATCAGTGTTTTGAGTCTGACGCGCTGCGCGAGTTGCTCGACCGTCTGGATCAGGCGGGTTTGTCGCCTTCTTGAGGCGGGGCAATTTTCCGTCCCGGAGCCCGGCCGGGCAGTCCCGGAGTTCGCCGGGGTTTCAATGAAGAAAAAAGCAACAGGCTCGATTGAGCCTGTTGCTGCATGAGGGGAAGAAGCGCTCCGGCGTGAGCCGTCGCGGGCACAAGCTGCGCTTTTAGTGTTTGTTGCGGCGCTTGCGGTTGTAGTCGAGGATGGCCAGCTGCTTGGCGATGGAGGCTTCGAGCTTGGTCTGCTCGGCTCGGCTGAGCACGGAGGCGCTGTTGCGCAGGGCGTCCTGCGCGCGTTGCAGAGCCTCTTGGATGCTGTCGGGGTTGATGTCGTCGGCCTGCAGAGCCGTGTCCGTTACGAGCAGGATGCGGTCGGCATGGACCTGCATGAAGCCGCCGCCTACGAACAGGCTGCCTTCATCTCCGCCGGTGATGCGATAGGTGAGCTCGCCGTTGTCTACCGCGCAGATGAGGTCGGTGTGCCCGGGCAGGATTTCCATTTCTCCTTCGACGCCACGCAGGTTGATGCTGCTGACGTCTGCTTCAAGCGCGGTGCGAAGCGGCGTGATGATGGTGAAGTGCATGGGCTGTGTGTTGCTCGGTTATCAGGATTTTTCGACCGTGTCGATGCCGCCCTTCATGTAGAAGTTGCCTTCAGGAACGTCATCCCACTTGCCGTCGAGAATTTCACCGAAGCCTCGGACGGTTTCGGCAACGGGGACGTACTGCCCCTTGATGCCGGTGAAGACTTCGGCCACGGCGAAGGGCTGCGAGAGGAAGCGCTGGATCTTGCGGGCTCGGCTCACGGTGAGTTTGTCGGCGTCGGAGAGTTCGTCCATGCCGAGAATGGCGATCATGTCCTGCAGGTCTTTGTAGCGCTGGAGGGTCTGCTGAACGCCTCGGGCGACGCGATAGTGCTCCTCGCCGACGAGTGCCGGGGTCAGGGCGTTTGAGCTGGAGGCAAGCGGATCGACGGCGGGGTAGATGCCCTGAGCGGCGAGGGCGCGTTCCAGCACGACTTTGGAGTCAAGGTGGCTGAAGGTGGTGGCCGGGGCGGGGTCGGTGAGGTCGTCGGCGGGAACGTAGACGGCCTGCATCGAGGTGATGGAGCCTTTCTTGGTCGAGGTGATGCGCTCTTGCAGGCCTGCCATTTCTTCGGCGAGGTTGGGCTGGTAGCCCACGGCTGAGGGGGTGCGGCCGAGCAGGGCGCTCACTTCCGAGCCAGCCTGCGAGAAGCGGAAGATGTTGTCGACGAAGAGCAGCACGTCGCGGTTTTCTTCGTCGCGGAAGTATTCGGCCATGGAGAGAGCCGAGAGGGCGACGCGCAGACGGGCTCCCGGCGGTTCGTTCATCTGGCCGTAGACGAGGGCGACTTTCGAGTTTTCGGGGTTTTGCTGGTCGATGACGCCCGATTCGCTCATTTCGTTGTAGAAGTCGTTGCCTTCGCGGGTGCGCTCGCCGACGCCGGCGAAGACGGAGAGGCCGGAGTGGGCTTTGGCGATGTTGTTGATGAGCTCCATGATGAGCACGGTCTTGCCCACGCCTGCACCGCCGAAGGAGCCGGCTTTGCCGCCCTTGAGGAAGGGGCAGATGAGGTCGATGACTTTGATGCCGGATTCGAGGACTTCGGATGAGGTGGCCTGTTCTTCGAGGCTGGGCGCTTCGCGGTGAATCGGGTAGCGTTTGCTGTCGGTGAGCTGGCCTTTTTCATCGACGGTTTCACCGAGTACGTTGAAGATGCGACCCAGCACTTTCGGCCCGACGGGGACGGAGATGGGGGCTCCGGTGTCGATGACGGTCATGCCTCGGCGCAGGCCGTCGGTCGAGCTCATGGCGACGGTTCTGGCCCAGCCGTCGGTGAGGTGCTGTTCGACCTCGAGGGTGAGGTGCTGCGCTTTGCCGTCGACTTCGTAGTCGACGGTGAGGGCGTTGAAGAGGGCGGGCATTTCGGCCTGAGAGAAGTCGACGTCGACGACGGCGCCGATGATCTGCACGATTTTACCTGTGTTCATATGCTGCTGGTGTCTGAAATGGATCGGTGGGGGATGGCGTTACTCCATCGCCTTCATGGCGGTGGTGATTTCGAGGAGTTCGTTGGTGATCTGGGTCTGACGAGCTTTGTTGTATTCGAGGGTGAGCTCGCCGATGAGGGTCTTGGCATTCTCTGTGGCCGACTTCATGGCGACCATGCGCGCTGATTGTTCGGAGGCTTTTCCTTCGAGCACCATTTGCGTGAGCATGTTGGTGAAGTAGAGCGGCAGCAGGCTGTTGAGCAGGGCGACGGGGCCGGGTTCAAGCAGATAGTTGATCGGTTGATCGCCGTTGAGCTCGTCTTCGTTTTCGATGGCTGCCGCCATGCTGAGGAGTTCGTCCGGGTTGATGGGCAGCAGCCGAGAGATCTGCGGCCTCTGCACCATGACGTTGATGAACTTCTGGTAGATGGCGCTCACGCTGTTGTATTCACCGCTCACGAAGCCTTTGCGGATGAAGTCCATGATGGGCTTGAGCGAGGCTTCGTCAAAGCTGTCTCCGAGTGAGAAGGAGGCTTTGAGTTGTCGCCCGCAGCGCGCCAGCTGTGTGTTGAGTTTGGAGCCGATGGTGATGTAGTCCGCATCGGCGGGGCAGGCGGTGAGCAGCTCTTTGAGCAGGTTGGAGTTCAGGGCGCCGCAGAGCCCGCGGTCGGTACTGATGACGATGCAGAGGGCCTTGCCGTGCGGGTTGGTCTTCATCAGCTCGACGTTGACGTCGTTGAGGCTCTCTTTGAGATGCCGGAAAACGCTGGCGATGGCACTGACGTAGACGCGTCCCCGCAAAGCCAGCTCCTGGGCGCGGCGCATTTTGGCGGAGGCAACCATTTGCATCGCTTTGGTGATTTGCGATGTGTTGCGTACCGATTTGATGCGGCGCTTGATGTCGCGGAGGTTGGACATGGCGGTGTGATAGTGGCTCGGGGTGCCGGCTCGTGTTACTTGGCGAGGCGGCTCTTGAATTGCTTCATGTAGTCGGCAAGTGCGGCGTCAACCTCGGGGGTGAGTTCGCGCTTCTCTTCGATGAGGTCAAGAAGATCTTGGCGGTTGGTCTGTACGTCGTCTTCGAGGTCGCGTCTCAGGTCGAAGATGCGATCGACGGGTACGTCGTCGAGGTAGCCCTTCTGGATGGCGTAGAGGTTGATGACTTCGATGCCGAGGCTCTTGGGCGCGTATTGGCTCTGTTTGAAGAGTTCGACGATGCGGCGTCCGCGCTCGAGTTTGGCCTTCGTGTTGGCGTCGAGGTCGGAGCCGAATTGGGCGAAGGCTTGGAGCTCTTCAAACTGGGCGAGGTCGAGCTTGACGGAGCCGGCGAGTTTTTTGACGATCTTGGTCTGGGCACTCGAGCCGACGCGGCTCACGGAGATGCCGACGTTGATGGCGGGGCGAACGCCTTGGTAGAAGAGGTCGGTGTCCAGGAAGATCTGGCCGTCGGTGATGGAGATGACGTTGGTCGGGATGTAGGCCGAGACGTCGCCGGCCTGTGTCTCAATGATGGGCAGGGCGGTCAGCGAGCCGCCTTTGCGGCCGCCTTCGCTGTTGATGCGTGCGGCGCGTTCGAGCAGACGGCTGTGGAGGTAGAAGACGTCGCCGGGGTAGGCTTCGCGGCCCGAGGGGCGGCGCAGGATGAGGGATACCTGACGGTAGGCGACGGCGTGTTTGGAGAGGTCGTCGTAGACGATGAGGGCGTCCTGCCCTTGGTCCATGAAGTATTCGCCCATGGCGCAGCCGGCGTAGGGGGCGAGGTATTGCATGGCGGCGCTGTCGGAGGCCGAGGCGACGACGATGATGCTGTAGTCGAGCGCTCCGGTGGATTGCAGCTTGGCAACGAGGCGCGAGACGTTGGCGCGCTTCTGGCCGATGGCGACGTAGATGCTGTAGACGGGGCGGTAGTCGGTGAGGCCGAGTTTCTCGGCTTTGCGGTTTTGGTTGGCTTGCGAGATGATGGTGTCGGTCGCGAGAGCGGTTTTGCCGGTGGAGCGGTCGCCGATGATGAGTTCGCGCTGCCCGCGGCCGATGGGAATCATGGCGTCAATGGGCAGGATGCCGGTCTGGATGGGCTGGTTGACGCCTTGTCGCGTGATGATGCCCGATGCGATTTTTTCGACCGGGTAGTAGTCGGCGGCTTCAATGGGTCCTTTGCCGTCGAGCGGGTTGCCGAGGGTGTCGACCACGCGGCCGAGCAGGCCGGGGCCGACGGGAACTTGGAGCAGTCTTCCCGTCGTTTTGCAGCTGTCGCCTTCGCGGAGTTGGTTGCCGTTGCCGATGATGACGGCGCCCACTTCGTTCTCTTCAAGGTTCATGGCCAGCCCCATGACGCCGCCCGGAAATTCAATCATTTCGTTGAGCATGGCGTTGCTCAGGCCTTCGATGTGTGCAACGCCGTCGCCGATGGCTTTGATGGTGCCGACGTTTTCTTCGGCGGCGGCTGTGGAGATGTTGCGGATTTGTGCTTCAAGTTCTTGTACGATGTTGCTCATACGCGGGGGTGGGTAAATGGTGATGAAGAGAGGGGGTCAGATGCGGGAGAGTTGCTCGATGCGCGAGCGGACGGAGGCGTCGGTGAAGTCGTCGGCGACGCGGACGGTGAATCCGGCGATGAGTGCGGGGTCGACCTTCCAGCTGTAGTCGAGACCCTCGTGTCGGGCGTCGAGCTTGCTGCGGATGGCCTGCTGTTCGTCGGGGGTGAGGGGGACGGCGCTCGTGATGACGGCACTGTGTTTCTGCTTCTGGAGGCGCACGAGTTCGGTGAAGGCACTCAGAAGGGCCATGTAGCCGCGCGGGCGCCGCTCGGCGATGGCGGAGGCTATTTGCCGTACGGTATCTTCTTGGAGCAGTCCGCGCTCATCGAGGCAGAGCCGGATGAGGCGTCGCGCCTGAGCTTGGGTTTCTTTGCCGATTTTCATGAGCGTTGCGGGGCAGGATCAGAGCTTGCTGATGGCTTCGGCGTTGATGGCGCGGTGGTCGGCTTCAGAGAGGACTTTGCCGGTGACCTGCGCGGTGGTGAGGGCTACGAGTCTTGCGAAGTCGGCGCGCAGAGCTTGTTTTTCACGCTCGGTGTCAAGGGCCGCTTGGCTGCGGGCGTTGGCGATGATGCTCTGGGCTTCGGCTCCGGCTTTCGCGGTGAGGTCGGCTTGAATTCGGGCGGCGGAGGCGCGTGCGCGGTCGATTTCCTGTTTGCCGCTGTCGCGGGCCTCGTCGAGGATGCGCTCGCTTTGCTGTTTGACTTCCGCGAGTTCTTTTTCGCTTTGCTCGCGCATGGCCTCGCCTTCTTCGATGCGCTTGCGGCGCTCTTCAAGCTGCTTCATGACGGGCTTGATGCCGAAGACGCCGATGATCGTGGCGATGATGATGAAGGCGATCAGGTGCGCGATGAAGGCTTCGGTATGAAGACCGAATTGGTCGAAAAGTTCTCCGACGCTAGTGGCAAGAACGGGATGGAGCATATGCGTGCGTGTGGTGGTGAAAACAGAGAGGGGAAAGGGGACGGGCCGCACCCGTTTGCCGGGTGCGGCGCCGGGCGTTTACTCGCCCATGAAGAAGGAAGCGAAGGCAACACCTTCGACCAGTGCGGCCAGAAGGATGGAGATGGTCAGCACCTTGCCGAAGGCCGAGGGGTTGCGACCGGTCGATTCAGCGGCTTTCATGCCGATGAGGCCGATGCCGATGCCGGCACCGATGACGGCGAGTCCCGGAGAGACTCGCAGCGCTTCTGCGATGATGGAGGGGAGCATGGTTATGGATTTTGTTTTATGTTTTTTGTCTTGTTTGTTTTCTTTCCGGCAGGCTTCACGCTTTTCTTCATGATCAGCTGCGGGGAAGGGGATTGCGGGGCTTGTTGCCCTCTTCTTCGTCTTCTTCACTGCCGATCTGGGTCTTGAGGAAGACGGCGGTGAGCATCAGGAAGACGAGTGCCTGGACGAAGGCGACGAGCAGTTCCAGCGCCATGAAGGGCAGGGTGGTCAGGAAGCCGAGCGCGCCTGTGTTGGTCATGACTTCAAGAACGGTCTCACCGGCGAAGATGTTGCCGAAGAGTCGGGCCGCCAGTGCGACGGGGCGGATGCAGATGGAGACAATCTCAATGACGCCGACGAAGAAGAAGATGGGCAGCAGGGCGTATTTGAGGGCTCCGGTGAGGCCTCCCTTTGGGCCGAAGGTGTGGGTGATGAAGTGCCACGGTCCCTGCTCCTTCATGACCCAGATGAACCAGAGGATGGCGTAGAAGAAGCCGAGGAAGACGGTGGTGTTCATGTCCGCATTGGCTCCTCGCAGCAGGGGTTTGCCCTGATAGGTGATCTCGCCGACGCCGGGGATGAGGCCGATGATGTTGCTGACGAAGATGAGGATGAAGACGGTGGCGAAGTACCAGAAGTATTTGCGGGCGATGTATTTGCCGGTGAGTCCTTCGACGAAGTTGTAGAGTGTTTCAAAGACCCATTCGACGAGGTTTTGCAGCCCGTGGGGAATGCGCTCCATCTTGCGCGTGGCGAGCCTCAGGATGACGGTGATGATGATGACGGCCAGCAGGAGCATGAGCATCGAGTTGGTGACCGGGAGACTGTGCCCGGGCCAGAAGGGGATGGGGATATCCCACAGCACCGGGGCGTCCGTCGTCAGTTTTTCCTCTGAGGCTTGGGCTACGCTACCCATTGCCAGAAAGACCGGTGCGAGTTTACATATGAGGGTCTTCATCGTCAACACTCCGTACTTTAGCACTCATCGGACGGTGCGTCAAGCAGGAAATTCATGTTAAAGTTCATTTCTTCAAATATCAGCCTGCGTCATCTATTGCAGGGCTCGATGATGTGCCGGCGCGCGCCGGCGAGACGGATGAATTCTTGCTCGGAGAGCCCGGGAAAGAGCTTGAAGCTCATTGTTTTGGGCGTGTCCTGAATCGGTGTCAGTTCGTAGTGGCCGAAGGGGGTGTCGGCGGCGGAGGGGAGGACGGCTGCCAGAAGCGCGCATCCGCTCAGAAAAATGTGTTTCTTGCTTGTATCGGTGGTGGTGATGGTGGTGCCGGGGCGCAGAGTTTTACGGCGCTGAGCCGTCCCCGAGCTTTGATGATACCTTACACGGGTGAATGCGGCTCGGCAAGATAAAAGAGAGCTTGGCGCGCGCTGCTTGCCGAGGCGGGCGGGATTGAGGGGATGTTGTGAGTGCCGCGGCGCTGGGGCTCTTCGCGTTTAGAGCGGCGCTTCGAGCGGTCCGGCGGCGCCTACGGGCGCTCTGTCTTCTTCGCGGGAGTTCAGATAGCGCGGGGCGAAATCGGGGATATTGTC
This sequence comes from Candidatus Parakkermansia intestinigallinarum, assembly GCF_944389695.1. Classification (NCBI taxonomy): domain Bacteria; kingdom Pseudomonadati; phylum Verrucomicrobiota; class Verrucomicrobiia; order Verrucomicrobiales; family Akkermansiaceae; genus Candidatus Parakkermansia; species Candidatus Parakkermansia intestinigallinarum. Next base: position 18,916 of record NZ_CALXNG010000024.1, on the reverse strand, counting down.
GCAGAGGTCGGTGGCCAAGCCTTGGGCGAGGGCTTCGCTGCCTGACAGGGAGGTCGGAACGTCAAACCATTGCTTGATGGCGGCTTCGTCGAGTCGGGTGCGCTCGCGGTAGAAGTGCAACATGGTCTCTCGGTCGGAGCGGATGAGGCGGAGGTTTTCCAGTATCTGCGTTTCGGTGAGCGATTCGTTGAAGGCAAGGGTGGCCGGGTGCAGAAAGAAGCGCGAGCCCGCGAAGGCGCTGCGCTTGCTGCCGATGAGGAAGAGGCAGACGGCGGCCGAGTCGACGATGGCGAGGTTGTAGGTTTCGATGTGCTCAAAGAGGCTCAGCAGGAGGCGCGACATGGTCAGGGCCATGGCCGTACTCCCTCCGGGTGAGCTGATGAAGAGCCTCAAGGGGACGTGCCGGCTGTATCGCTCCAGCTGGAGTTCGCGGGTGAGGTTGCTGAGCAGGGAGTCGTTGATGCTGCCCAGGACGACGAGGTCATTGTGCGGGTTCGTCATATTGCGGTGATGGGGTGGCGGGGGAGGGGGCGGCGGCTTTGAGAGCCGGGTGCCGGAAGCTCAGCTTCGCAGGGGACGAGAGGGAGTCGGCGCTTTCATGCGGTCTTGTTGACTGGCGCGGTCTGTGTGGCGCTAAACCGATTCGGTAGGTGCGCACTAGAGCCGGAAGGGAGGAGGCTGCTCTCTTGGCCCGAGCCGCCTCCTTCTCGGACGTCACGGGACAGAGCGTACAGCATTCTGTATGCTTAGGGGTATAACGTCACTTAAACGTCAACGAATAACATGAGTTTTATCAAGAGCGGAAAAGTCACTCGTTGTTTCATGCCTCGCCGATGTATGATACGCGTACGATGTGACAAGGAGCCCTTAATTGCAAAAATATATAGCTTGGGGCTTGACAGAAGCATACAGAAAGCTGAATTCATGAGAAAGACAATGATTGCGAAGGCCTTGCTGAAGGACGTTCCCGTGACGGTGGAAGCGGCGGCGAGGATGATGTTGGAGTTTAAGGAGGAGTTGACGGCATCCGGCTTTTGGTCTTCCGGCGGCGAAGAAACCCGAGGCGATGAGTTCATAGCTCTGATGAGGCGCGTGTTTCGAGCCGGGCTTGAGGTTGTGCGCCATGCGGAGAAGACCGTGAGCTTTGAGGAGGCGGCATGGGCGAGCGTGGAGGCGCGGCGCGATCGCCGCGCGGTGACGCAGCGCGATTTGCGCACATACGTGCGTCGCATGCTGCGGGTGGAAGGAGTGGCGGAGCGGCCTCTGCGAGCCATGAGCGCGGAGGAGTGCCGAGAGTTGCTTGAGCGCGCTTTTGCCGGCAGTATGCATGCGTATCGCAAGGGGCGAGCGATTTTGCACAGTGTGTTCGCCTACGGGTTCCGCCGTGAGTGGTGTGATGCGAATCCCGTGGATCGCATTGAGTCGCCTCGCGTTCGCGAGCGAGAAATCAGACCCCTGTCGACCTCCGAGGTGAATCGCCTGCTGGAGGCGGCAGCACGCCCCGAGCATGCGCCGATGCGTCTGTCGCTGCACCTGATGCTCTACTGCGGGATCCGCCCGGCGGAAGTGAGGCGTCTGAATCCGGAAACGGATATTGATTGGCAGGGGCATCAGGTGATTGTCCGCCCCGAGCGCAGCAAGACGGGTGGCGGGCGCTTGGTGCCGCTGCGCGGGGCCCGCAAGCTGCTCCAGATGCGGGGGCCTCTGATGATTCCGCGCAATTGGGAGCGCCGCTGGGGGGCACTGCGCCGCTCCGCCGGGCTGCCGGAATGGCGGGCGGATGTGCTCCGGCATACCTTTGCCAGCAATCATGCCGCTTACTTTCGCAACCTGCCGGCCTTGCAGGTCGAGATGGGGCACCGCGATCTGTCGCTGCTGAGCTCGCGCTATGTGAATCCGCAGTGCGGCGCCGGGCAGTCTGTGCGGGCGTTCTGGCGCGCCATCGGCGAGTGAGCCCGGCAGTGAGTCCGGCGCGACGGCAAGCCAAGCCCGGGGTGGGAGCACGGCGGCGGCTCCGGCTTTCCGCTATGCGAGCCGGAGCCCCGAGTCGGCCGTACCCGGTGCTTCGGGCTTTACTGTTGGAAGATGGGTTGGGGCAGCTCCAAGCTGTCCTTGCCGCCGCCGGCTGCGTCGCCGACGTCCAGCACGGTGACGAAGATGAAGAAGCCCAGCAGCAGGATGAGGAAGGAGCCTTGCACGGCTGCGAGCGCTTTTTCGGGCAGCGGCTTGCGCCTCACCATCTCGATGAATCCCATGACGACGTGTCCGCCGTCGACGATGGGCAGCGGCAACATGTTGAGGACGGCGAGGTTGACGTTGAGCACGACCGCAAACCAGATGACCCAGCGCCAGCCGCTGCCGTCGGGCAGGGTGAGCATGTTGTAGAGGTGGGTGCCGATGCCGACGGGGCCGCTGAGGTGTTCCATACCGACGCTGCTGTCGGGCGCGGCAATTTTGACGACGGTGTCGTACATGAGCTTGAGGCTGTCATTGACCTGCTGCTGCGGGGACGGGTGCTCCAGACTGACTTCGATGGGGTTGACCCAACCGAAGCCCATGATGGGCTTGGCGCCTTCCTTGCCCTTCCAGTTGTCCGGGAGCGCCGGGGTGATGTCTCGCTGCGCGGTGCTGCCGTCGCTGTTTGTGAGCTCCAGTTGCAGGGGCTCGCCCTTTTCGGCGCAGCTCATGACGGCAATGGGGCTGTAGACGGGCTGACCGTTGACGGCGGTGATGCGCTGCCCGCTCTCAAGCCCGGCTTTGGCTGCGGGCGAACCGGGGAAGATGGGGCCGATGATGGAGGGCTGCGCCGGCATGATGCCGATTTTTCGCATGCCGCTGCGCTGAAGCCAGCCCTTGTCCTCTTGAGTGAAGCCGCTGACTATTTGGTGTTTTTCCGTGCTGCCGTCCGCATTCGGACGCTCGATGTCGAGGGTGACGGTGCTGTGTTCTCCCAGCGCGATGAGCTCGCTGACGCCGTTCATGTCCCCGATCCAGTGATTGACGGGCTGACCGTCGACGGCCGTGATGCGGTCGCCCGGCTGAAGCCCTGCGGCCGCGGCGGGCGAATCGGGCAGCACGTAGCCGATGGTCGAGTCGCCCCCGTCGACCGTGGGTTTGCCCGTGCTCCAGACGATGACGGCAAAGACGTAGGCCAGCAGCAGGGAGAAGAGGGGGCCGGCTGCGGCGATGATGATTTTATCGAGCGGCTTGAGGGGTTTGAGATCTTGCGGGGCGTCGGCGCTGCCTTCAATGGATTCCATGTCTCCCATCTGCGGCAGGGAGACAAAGCCGCCGGCGGGAATCCACCCCAGCCCCCATGTGACACCCCACTTTTTCACGGAGTAGATGGGCTTGCCGAACCAGATTTGGAAGCGGTCGATGTAGGCGCCGCGCCATTTGCCGGCCAGAAAGTGCCCCAGTTCGTGCACGAAAATCATGACGTTGAAGAGCAGAATCACCAGAATGATGATGCCGGCTGTGTGCAGGTAGGAGAGGATCTGATCCATCATAGCAGTGCGCGAGAACTATGCCACAGTTCGGATGCGATGTCCAGTCCGGGCTGCGTTATGACGATTTTTTTGCCTGCCGTATCAAGGGCCTGCGCTGCTGAGCATATCGCGCAGTTCGTTGACGCGAGCCATGAGGGCAAGCTCTTCGTCCTGCGGGAGGCGGCCGCTTTGGATGAGGCTCAGCCCGGTGTCGATCTGCGCCCGCACGGTGTCTGCCGCCGCGCAGGAGCAGCTCTGCTCCACGGCGCCCTCGGGGTCGCTGAGGCGCAGCGGCTCGGGGCGGACGTCTCGCAGCCCGGCTGCTTGCTCGGGCGTGAGTTTGCGGAGAAAGGCCTGCCAAGCTTCGGGCTTGCCGGCTTCGGGCAGCTCTTCGAGCAGGCGCTGCAGGATGATGCCGCCGGGCAGTTCGCGGATGGGCTCCCGCAGTTCTTCGATGCGCTCGACCATCGCTTGCTGGGCGGCGGCATTGCCGATGGCGAGGCTGATGAGGTTGCGAACGGAGCGGTGCAGGCGCATGGGGACGACGGGCTCGTCCGCGATGCTGCTTTCCGGGTTTTCTTCCTCGCGGTCTTGGTCGCCTGGGGCGGCCGAGGCCGGGGCCGGGGCTCTTCGGCGTTCGCGTTCGGCGGCGCTGCGCTTGGCTTTGGCGATGTCTGCAACGCTGCCTCGCAGTTCGTCGCGCCCGATGTTGAGGCGGCTGGCGAGATCGACCACGGCGACGTCGCGCTTGACGGAGTCTGCGATTTCCGCCGCCAAGTCGGCCATGCGCGTGATGAGCGCCGCCCGGGCCATGGGGTCGTCGCCGAGGTTTTGCAATTCTTGCGCGAGGCGTGCCTGAAGGTAGGGTTGGGCCTCGTCGATGGCTTGGCGCAGGGCTTCGGGGCCTTGGTTGCGGATGAGGGAGTCGGGATCTTCCCCGGGCGGCAGCAGGGCCTGCCGTACCTCCAGCCCGGCTTGGGCGAGTTTGCGGTAGGTCTTTTCGCTGGCCTTGATGCCGGCGCTGTCACCGTCGTAGCAGAGAATGGCGCGGCCGGCGTACTTGCGCAGCAGGGCCGCGTGCTCGTCGGTGAAGGCCGTGCCGAGGCCGGCGACGGCGTTGCGGATGTCCGCCTTTTCGTGGCAGGCGATGACGTCGAGCTGGCCTTCGCAGATGACGACGCTCATGCCGGCTTTACCGATGGCGCGCGTGGCGCGGCTGAGCCCGAAGAGGAGCTCGCCTTTGCGGAAGGCTTCCGTTTCCGCGGTGTTGACGTATTTGCGCGGGTCGCTGTCGCCTTCGAGCACGCGCCCGGAGAAGCCGACGATTTCACCGCGCAGGTTCTCGATGGGGAACATGAGGCGGTCGCGAAAGACCGGGTAGAGGCCGTTTCTGCCGCGCGCCAGCAGGTAGGCGTCGCTCAGGCTGCCGTCGTCGAGCCCGTCGCGGTGGGCAAGCTCGGCGAGGGGGCGGAAGTCGGGCGGTGCCCAGCCGAGCTTCCAAGCCTTGGCGATGGAGATGTTGAATCCGCGCCCTGTGAGATATGCGCGTGCGCCGTCGGCGGCGCGGTTGCGGCAGAGTTGGCGGTGGTAGTAGTCCGCCGCCAGTTGGTTGGCGCGGATGATGCGCCCGCGACGGCGACGGCGCCGCGCCTGCTCCGGGTTCTCGTCTTCCTCGATGACGGCGACGCCTGCGATGTCCGCCAGACGGCGCAGTGCCGTCGGGTAGTCGAGGTTCTCAAACATCATGACGAACTTCACGGCGTCGCCGCCGACGCCGCAGCCGAAGCAGTGGAAGCTTTGCCGAGCGGGGTTGACGCTGAAGGAGGGCGTCTTTTCACTGTGGAAGGGGCAGCAGGCCTTCCATGCCGTGCCGGCGCGGCGCAGTTGGATGTAGCGACCGACAACCTCGACAATATCTGCCGAGTTTTTGATGCGGGCGACACATTCTTCGGTGATGCGTGGCATGGCGGGAGTGTAGGCGAGCGGGGCGCTGCGGCGAGTGGGGCCTTGATGTCGGCAGTGAGAGGGTTGTCAGAGTTATCGGAGGAGGCGGAGGAGGTGGAGGCGGCGGAGGATGCGGTGGAGGTGTCGGAGGTGTCGGAGGAGGCCGGAGCAGAGAGGCTCACTCCGGCCGCTGCGCGGCTCAGCGCGGGGCGCCGAGGCCGCTTCAGCGGGTCAGCTGCCGCAGGTGGTCTTCAAAGCCGGGGTACGAGGTGTTGATGTTGCGGCAATGCAGCAGGGTGGTCTCGCCTTCGGCCGCGAGGCCGGCGATGAGGAAGCTCATGGCGATGCGGTGGTCGTCGTAGCTCTCGAGCGTGCAGCCTTGCAGCGCTTGGCCGCCGCTGATGACCATGCCGTCATCGAACTCCTCGACCTGTGCCCCCATGGCGCGTAGGTTGCAGGCAGTCGTGGCGACGCGGTCGCTCTCCTTGACGCGGAGCTCCGCCGCATTGCGGATGCTCGTGCGCCCCTTGGCAAAGGCCGCGGCGACGGCCAGCACGGGGATTTCGTCGATGAGGTTGGGTATCTCCTCGGGAAGCAGGTCGGTGCCGTGCAGGGCCGGGGCGCTGCGCACGGTGAGGTCGCCGTAGGGTTCTCCTTCGTCGTGGCGATGGCTGATGCTGATGTCGGCCCCCATGCGCCGCAGCACGGTGATGATGGCGTCGCGCGTAGGATTGAGGCCGACGCGGTGCAGCACCAGTTCGCTGCCGGGAATGACGGTGGCGGCAACCATCCAGAAAGCCGCGCTCGAAATATCGGCCGGGATGGTGATGTCCCGTGCGCGGATGGCGACGGGGCCTTCGACGGAGATGTCGAGCCCGTCGGCGGAGACCTCGCAGGGGATGCCGAAATGCGCGAAGAGGCGCTCGGTATGGTCGCGCGTGACGGCCGGCTGGTGCACCCGGCTGCGGCCGCGGGTGAGCATGCCGGCCAGCAGAACCGCACTCTTCACCTGAGCGCTGGCCATGGGAAGCTCATAGCGGATGGCGTGAAGCTCTCGCCCGTTGATTTCCAGCGGAGCGCAGCCGGGCTTCTGCCCGCAGGCGCGGATATCCGCCCCCATCAGACTCAGCGGGTCGATGATGCGCTTCATCGGGCGACGGCAGAGCGAGTCATCGCCGAAGAGGCGACTGCGGAAGGGCAGAGCGGCGAGCACGCCGGCCATGAGCCGCATGCCCGTGCCGGAGTTGCCGCAGTCGATGTCCTGCTGAGGCGCGCGCGGCGCCATGCCGGTGCCGGTGAGCGTGAAGTCGGCCGGGCTCTCGCCCGGGGTGACCACGGCACCGAGCTGCTGCATGGCGCGCAGCGTGTTGAGGCAGTCCTCACTGCAGAGGTAGTTCCGCACTTTCATGCTGCCCTCGGCAAGAGCGCCGAGAATGGCAACGCGATGAGAAATGCTCTTGTCTCCCGGCACGACGAGGCTGCCGCGCAAACCTCGCTCCCGGCGGTGAACGGTGATGGTGTCAGTGGGCATAAATGCGAATGCGTTTCTTTTGCAGGGCTTCGTCAAAGAGCGTGTCGAAATATCGGCCGACGGCGATCTCGCGCTGTGCGCTGCGGATGGCGCTGCGCAGGCTCTCGCGGCACTCCTCGAGCGTGGGCGTGCGCGCGGCTTCGACCGGGCCGGCCAGCAGAATATGCCAGCCCCAGCGGCTCTGTGCCGGCGTCGGCTTGCCGGCGGGAATGGCCTCTGCGCCGAAGAGCGGCAGCTCGGGCAGCAGTCGCTCCGGGCTGTCGGGAATCATACCGAGCGCACCGCCTTGAGGCGCACTCCGCTCATCTTCGCTCCGCTCGCGGGCGAGGCTTTCAAAGTCGGCCCCGGCTTCCAGAGCCCGAAGCGCCTCCTCCGCGCGCGCCTGAACGTCGGCGGCGTCCTTGCCGTCAAAGGCGAAGAAAATGTGGTGCAGCATGCGCCTCTCCGGGATGCGGAGCGAGTCGCGAATAAGCTCATAGTGCAGGGCAACGGCTTCATCGCTCACGTCGCAGTGCTCGGCGACGGCCCGTTCGAGCAGGGCACGGGAGCGCATCCGCGCCTGCACCTTGTCCGTGAAACTCTTGCGCGTATAACCCTGCGAGCGAAGTTGAGCGTCAAAGGCCTCATCGCTGTCGGCTCGAGAGGCGAGCCCGGCGACCTCCGCCTCCGCCTCCTCGCGGCAGAGCGGAAGGTTTTTGTCATTGTAGCGCGTGGCGATGCGCAGCATGCTGCGGTTTATGAGCTCCATGAGGCAAGTATCGGGATCAAGAGCCCCCTCCTCCTCGCCGTCGAGCCCCCGCTGCCAGACCATCTCGCGGCGCAGGCGCGAGAACTGCTCCTTGCTGAGATCCTCGCCGTAGACCGTCGCCGCCAACTTGCTCGTGTCCTTCTCGGCAGCGCCGCTGTGAATATAACTCCAGACCGGGCCGTGCCAGAACCAGAGGTCTATGGCAAGGTAGAGAAGAACCGTGGAGAAAATGCCGAGCTTGAGGGCAAAGATTCGGAGGGAGGAGAGTCTCACGCGCGCCATTCTACTCTGTCCGCCGCTCTTTGGCAAACGAAAAAGCCGCCCGGAAAGCTCCTGCCTGCGTCATGCCGACGCTTCGGCCTGCCCGACGGGGAGGTCATAGACGTAGGTAACGTGCGGCAGACCGTCGCGCATCGGTTTGAGCTCAAAGCCCGGCAACTGCTTGAAGCCGGCATGAAGCAGAATGCGCTGCGAGACGACGTGAGGAGCAAAGACTTTGGCGCGCAGAACGCTGCCGCGGGGCAGCAGAAGCCGGAGCTCCGCCAGAAAGAGTTGCAGGGCTCGCGTCATGATGCCCTGCCGCCAGAAGGACTCGCCGAGCCAGTAGCTCAGCTCGTAGACGGCCTCATCGGCCTCGGGCAGAGCACAGCCGATGCCGCCCGCCGTTTCACCGTTGACGATGATGGCGCGTTCGTGGCGCTCCCCGCGCCGGCAGCGGGCGATGAAGTCCTGCGCCTCGGCCTCGGTGTAGGGAATGGGCAGGCGAGCGGAGAGGTAACGATAGACGGCCGGGTTATTGAGGAGGCGGGTCAGGGCAGCTGCGTCCTTCTCTTCAAAAGGTCGGAGGTGTGTATCAGCGGGCATCGAGATGAAAGATATGAAAAAACCGGCAAGACCTAAGAGAAATCAGAGAGCGAGCAGAAGCCGCAGCGTCTCGCCGAGTTTCTCCTCGGGCTTCACTTTGCTCAGGCGGGGGAATTTCTTGTTCTCCATGATGTACTGCTTGTTGCGGGTGAGCAGCAGTTTTTGGCCGCTGATTTCGACCATCGAGATGTTGCGGCGCGAGGCGACGAGGCGTATTTTGTGGACGGTCAGAAGGTTGCGGGCCTCGCGCGGCAGCGGGCCGAAGCGGTCAATCCACTGCCGCTCCAGATCGTCGGTCTCATCGAGCGAGCAGACCTTGGCCAACCGGCTGTAACAGCTCATGCGCGTGCGCGTCGACTCAACGTAAGCCTCCGGCAGGTAGGCCCCGATAAGCTTGTCGGCATCGGGTCGCGTCGACATAGCCGCCTCGCTCAGGCTGAGGAAGTCGGCCTTCACGACGGCATCGGCGCGGATGTCGGGCGCCTTGCCGCTGAGCCGCTCGACAGACTGCCTGAGCAGCTGGCAGTACAGCTCGAAGCCGATGGCGGCGATGTGCCCGCTCTGCTGCGTCCCCAGCAAATTGCCCGCGCCGCGGATCTCGAGGTCGCGCATGGCAATTTTGAACCCGCTGCCCAGCTCCGTATACTGGCGGATGGCGGCAACGCGCTTGCGGGCGTCACCCGTGCAGAGAGCCTCGCGCGGCAGCAGCAGGTAGGCGTAGGCGCGGTGCCCGCCGCGGCCCACGCGCCCGCGCAGCTGGTAGAGATCGGCGAGCCCGAAGCGATCGGCGCGGTCGATGATGATCGTGTTGGCGTTCGGAATGTCGATGCCGCTCTCGATAATCGACGTGGCCAGCAGAATGTCCGCCTTGCCGTCGATGAAGTCGCGCATGATGAGCTCCAGCTCTCCTTTGTCCATCTGCCCGTGGCCGACCACGATGCGAGCCTGCGGCACGAGGCGGTGCAGCTCGGCCTCCATGCGGCGGATACTCTGCACGCGATTGTGCAGAAAGAAAACCTGACCGCCGCGCGCGAGCTCGCGCTCAATCGCGCGCGCAATCAGCTCCTCGTTGTAGGGGCAAACCGCCGTCTGCACCGGCAGGCGATTGAGCGGAGCCGTCTCGATCGTGCTCATATCGCGCGCACCCATCAGCGCGACGTAAAGCGTGCGCGGAATGGGCGTAGCCGAGAGCGTCAGCATATCCACCATGCGGAAATTGCGCTTGAACTGCTCCTTGTGGCGCACGCCGAAACGCTGCTCCTCATCAATAACAACAAGGCCGAGATTCTTGAACGAGACATCCTTCGAAATAAGGCGGTGCGTGCCGATCACGAGATCCACCTCGCCGCTCTTGAGCCCCTCGATCACCTCCTTGGCCTTCTTCGGCGGCGTAAAGCGACTCAGCAGCTCGATGCGAATCGGATACTCACTCATACGCGAGCGGAACGTGCGCCAGTGCTGATCCGCCAGCACCGTCGTGGGCGCCAGAATCGCCGCCTGCTTGCCGCCCGTCACGCACTTGAAAGCCGCGCGGATAGCCACCTCCGTCTTGCCGAAGCCCACATCCCCGCAGATGAGGCGATCCATGGGGCGCGGCGACTCCATATCCGCCTTCGTCTGTTGAATCGCCCGCAGCTGATCCGGTGTCTCGCGATAAGGAAAACTCGACTCAAACTGCCACATCCACGACGAATCGGGCGGGTGAGCGTAGCCGGGCTTGCTCTCGCGCTCCGCCTGAATCTCCAACAGCTGAGCCGCGTAATCCGCAACCGCCTTCTCGGCCGCCTGACAGGCCCGCTTCCACCGCGAGTCCCCCAGCTTGCTCAGCTCGGGCGTCTTGGCACCGAGGCCGACGTATTTGGAAATAAGGTGACTCTGCGTCAGCGGAATGCGCAGCAGCACCCCGCCCGCATACTGAATATGCAGCTCCTCCTCGCCGCTCTTCTCATCGCGCACCACACCCTCAAAGCGCCCCAAACCGTGCGAGGCGTGAATCACCAGATCTCCCGGATTGATCTCGCGCAGCGGTGCCTGCGCCCGCTCGCGGCGCAACCTCTCGTCCCGCTCGGCCTGCCGACGCGTGCGCGGCGAAGAATAGCGGCCGAAAATCTCAGCAGCCGAGAGCACCGCCAGCCTCGCCCCGGGAACCGTAAACCCGAAGGGCAGATCACCGTCGCGGCTCTGCACGGCACTCCACACCTCATCCTGCCCGCAGATTTCCTCAAATCGCTGCTTCTCGCCCTCGTGCGGGAAAAACATCACGATGCGCCACTTCTCCCGCCGCCAAGCCTCCAAACTCCTGCGGGCAAGCTCGCGGCGCGTCTCCTGCATGACGAAATCCCCCGTCTCGAAACTCCCCAGAGGACTGCCGAAGAAAGCCGTCTCGCTGCGGCGGCTGCAATGCTCATCCAGGCGATCGAGCACATCGGGAGAGCTGAGATCCGCGACGCTCAGCTCGAGATCCGGCGGCGTCTCCCACACCAGCACATCCCCCGGAAAACCGCTGCCCGGCAAGCTCACAACCCAGTCATCCGGGCGGATCCACTCATGCAGCTCGCGGTCGGCGGGCGGCTCATCCAGCACGAGATCAGCACCCTCCAGCTTGCGGAACGACAGCTGCGAATCGACATCGAAAGCGCGGATACTCTCCACCTCATCACCGAAAAACTCCAAGCGGAGCGGCCAGGGACTCTGAAGCGGAAAAACATCGAGAATACCGCCGCGCAGACTCCACCGGCCGCGCGCCGTCACCTGCTCGACACGCTCAAACCCGTGGGCCGAAAGACGCGCCGCGAGCTCCTGCGGCGCGAACTCCTGACCGAGGCGAAGACTCAGAGCATCCTGACTATCCCCCGCAAAAGAAGGAGCCGTCTGGCGCAGACCGGCCGCCGTCACAATCGCAATCTGCACGCGACTCGGCGCCCCGGAGATACTGCGAAGCGCCTCGAGGCGCTCCGCCGCGAGATCCGGATCACTGATGCCGTTGTTGATATGCACCTCGCGCTCCGGAACCAGCACGCTCTCCGGCGCCTGCCAGAGCGGCAGCTCTGCGGCAATGCGCTCCTGCACGGGCAGCGCATCAGCCACCACCCAAATGCGGCGGGGCTCCCCGCCGTCGGGTGTACCGCGCCCCCCGCTGCAAGCCTGCTGAGCAACGAGAGCCACAATAAACGAAAAAGCTGCCGGGCAGCAGCGATCAAACACAAGAGGCTCCTCCCGCGTGCGGCCGAGGCGCAGCCTCGCCAGCTCCCCGGCAAAAGCAGGGGACTTCGCAACAACATCTGTCAGTGGCCGAGCCACGCGAGCATCCTATCAGCCCCGGCTGAGCCTGTCAACGCTAAAGGAAAACGGGAGCGCGAAGATTCATTCTTGACGGCGCGTGCAGAATATGATAGATAGGTTGACATCGTCTTTTCTCTCTGATGTTCAAGTCTGTTGAGAAAGCTCTCTCTACAACAACGAAACACACACACATACATGAAAAAACTCATCCTGATGCTGGCATGCCCCGCCGTTTTGCTCTGCTCCTGCGGCAACTCGGCACCCTCTGCTCTGAAGGAAGACACCGAAAAGGTTCTGAGCAACTACATCGAACAAAACAAGGCCGCGGCGCTCAAAGAACTCGCCGTCAAAGCCGAGGCCGGCGAAGTCGCTGACATCGAGGCCTTTCTTGCCGAGCTGATGCCCGCGTTGATGCAGGCTTCACGTGCGGATGGCGGTGCGAAAGAGGCGGAGATGACGCAACTCATGGTAGACTGGATTGTCTTCGGCAGCGAGCGAGGAAGCGCCTCCTGTCAAGTCGTCCTTTACTTGCTGAAAATGCAGCAAAATAAGGGAACCGGCGACTCCGCGATGAGCGCGGTAACCATCCCGGGCGACCTTGATGATCTGAAGTCCGACGCCTCTGACGCAGTCAAGAAGCTGGAAGCCAAACAAGATTGCAGCAAATTTGAAAAAGAGGCTCTGGGAGCCGGAAAAATGCTGGGCCTGTAAGCCCGCCTTCGCTTGAGCCTCTTTGAGGCTCCGCTTCCGCCCCGAGTCAGAGCCTGAGGAAACACGTAGGAGGGGCGGGGAAAGCCGCCGTCATCGCGGACTACTCCGTCTTGCTCCCGTCCGTCCCGCTCCCGTCCTCCTCGGCTCCTGCGTCACGCAGCAGCCGCTCGCAGTCCCTGCACCCGTCTCGCCCTGAGCGGCGGGCACAGTCCAAGGGCGTCAGCCGCTCAGAACCGAAGAGCACCCGCGCGCGGGCATCCGCCCCCGCGTCCAGCAGCAGCGCGACAATATCCGCATGCCCCCAAGCCGCCGCCAAATGCAGCGGCGTCGCGGAACCGCGTCCCCCCTCCTCTCGGCAGGCATTGACCGGGGCTCCCGCCGCCAGCAGCGCCCGCACCGCCTCAGCATTCCCGAGCCAAGCGGCAATGTGCAGCGGGGTGAAGAAATGATCCGGCGTGCAAGCGGAAAGCTCCGCCCCGGCCCCCGCCAGCAGGCGCACCACCTCAGCCGCATCATATTCCGCCGCCGTGTGCAGCGGCGTGTATCCCCGGCCGTCCCTCGCATCGGCATCGGCACCGGCGGCCAGCAGCATCTCCGCCATCTCCGCACCCCTCTCTTCCGCCGCCAGATGCAGCAGAGAACGCCCTTGCGCGTCGACGCAGCCGCGGACGTCTGCCCCGGCGGCCAGACAGACCCGCAAGGTATCGGTATCCCCTCCCCGACAGGCACCGCACATACCGCCGCGCACAGCCGCACACAGCGTCTCCGCGCTGCGCAGCAGCTCGCTCGGACAAACGGGAACCCTGAGACGGTACGGACGAGCCGAGGCGTCAATCGCCAGCGTGCCGGAAACTTCGAAAACGAAGCGGTCATCGAGCTCGGCCAAGCGATAGTCCGGGCTGTAGACCTCGCCCCCATGACAAGCACCGGGGGCGATGCGGCAGGAGTATTGCCCGGAGTTGCCCTCGAGAGGATATGGCTCGGGAGACAGCTCGGCACCGTTACCGGCGCACAGCAAACGGCATGTCGCAAGTGTGAAAGGCCTCACCATCGAACTCTCAGTCGTCATCGTGACGTCACGATTCGTGTGGTTCACCACAGCCAGCTCGACGCAGAAGCCAAAGGCATCCTGAACACCCTTCGGGTGCTCCGGCCCCAAACAACTGTGAAGGCGGATGCTGCGAAGCTCCAGCACCACGCCCGGAGTCAGTTCGCAGCTGCACGGAGATGCCTCGGCAACGCCCGCAGCGAGCCCATTGAATTGTTCGCCGTGTTCGCCATGGACGCCGAGCGGCCGGCAGGCCACTGCGTGCGCCGAGACGAGAGCCTCGGGCAGGGCATAAGCCGAAGCGGCAAACAGAGGAAAGAGCGCGAGCAGAGCCCGGAGGCGTCCTCCTCTACCGAAGAAATCCTTGCTGTTCATGTTCATTCTTTTCGTTTGGTGTTGGCATCCCCTTTCCGAGGCGCGGAAAACCTGCTCCCGCCTCGCGCTGCGTCGGCCGGACAAGTGAGTTATAGCATGCGGCTTCCTGCCTGTCAAATCAGTTATGACAAATTCTCTCCATCCCGCAGCCCGAAAACGTCCGGCACGCCTGCGTCCCGACAGAGCAGGGGATCGCACCGACAGTCGTGAAAAGACGCCTCTATCGAGCGCCATTGAACTCATCCTCGGAAATCCGCCGTTTCCCCGGCCCCGTCGCTCCGTGGCGGAAGCTCTCAGACCCGACATCAGTCTGGACAGCTCCACCGCCCTCTGCTACGATAACCCGCGATGAAAACCATCGACGTTGTAGCAGCCGTCATCAGAGTCGGCAACCGCGTCTTGGCGACACAGCGCGGCTACGGTGAATGGCGCGGGAGCTGGGAGTTCCCCGGCGGAAAGACCGAGCCCGGGGAATCGCCGTCGCAGGCACTGGTGCGCGAAATCCGCGAAGAACTCTGCCTGCACATACACGTCGGCCGCCTGCTGCGCACCATCGAGTACGACTACCCGACCTTTCACCTTCGCATGCACTGCTACCTCTGCGAGATGGCAGGCGGCCGGCTGACCCTGGAGGAACACGAAGCCGCCTTGTGGGTCGGCGTAGACGACCTGGAAAAACTCGACTGGCTGCCGGCCGATCGCGAACTCCTGCCCGAACTGAGAGCCTGCCTCGCGCACGAAAGCTGAGCAACAGCTCCCCGCCGGAGACAGGGCAAAGAGCAGCCTCCCTCAGCCGAAAATGCAGTGAAATCAGGGCTTCGGGGCTCGCGAACTCCCCGCGCCGACCCCCTCTGCCCGAGCTCGTCGCCGCCACATCCGCCGACCCGTCACATCCGTCAACCGCCACATCCGCCACATCCGCCTCAGCGCCGGGCTCAGCCCCGCGTCGTCGAAGCCGCCGGAGCGAAAACAAACCCAAAATCAAAAAATCTTCACATGAGGGTGACAAGTTGCGCGGGCCTGCCGTCTATGTAAGTACCATGAACAAAATCATCCTTACACTCGCCGGTTTATTCGCCCCCCAGATCGTCATGGCTGCTCCTCTTCCCGAGCACTCTGACCTCCTCGCCACCAACACCGTCGTCGCCGTCTACGAAAAAACGGTCGATCGCCCCTGCCGACATCTCACGTCGCTCTGCCCCGATCGCTGCAATCACGCCAAGAAACTCGCCACCTTCCGCGTCGTAGTCAACGAGAACTACGAGCACCCGGGCCAGTACGGCGATGACAAGTCCGAGCCCGGCAGCGTCGTCTACGTCGACATGCTGCACGACGAACCCGGGCAGGACGAAAGCGTGCGCAAGCTGATCTCCGAACTGAAGCCGGGCGACGCCGTACGCATCCGCATTGACCACTACTACGTCAACGGCGATTCCTGCAAATACCCCGTGCGTCCCGTCACGCTCATCGAGCGCGTGGAGAAACCCGCCAACATTCCGCCCGCCAAAGACAAAGAGCCGATCATGGATATCATGCCGCTGGCTCGCTGAGGCAACCTCCAAACAAGCCCGGCGCATCGGGCCACCCCTCGCAACCGGCTGTCCGCACAGGGCAGCCGGTTCTTTGCATCCCGCCCCTCTGCCCGGCGAAAACCGCACCCCGTGCCCCTCCCGACGCGAAGAAACCCGAAGCCGCAGCTCGCGGCTCTTTTTGCTTGCCATTTGCCTGCCGATGGTGTTCAATAGGCGCACGCAAACGCGGCCCTGTAGTTCAATGGATAGAACGGCCCTCTCCTAAAGGGCAGATGTGGGTTCGATTCCCGCCGGGGCTAGAGCGATGCGCCCCCATCAGGCAGCCATGATTCCCGCCTCCCCCGAAATCCTCGCGCCCGCCGGCAACCGCGACTGCGTCCGCGCGGCCGTCGCCAACGGAGCGCAGGCTGTCTACTTCGGCCTCGACCGCTTCAACGCCCGCATGCGGGCAGACAACTTCACCCGCAGCGACCTCGCCGCCCTCATACCCTACCTGCATGCACACGGCGTGCGCGCCTACGTCACCATGAACGTCCTCATCTTCACCGATGAGATGAACGACGCGCTCGACTACATCGACGAGCTCGACCGAGCCGGCGTCGACGGCGTCATCGTGCAAGACATGGGCCTCGCGCGCCTCATCAGCCGCTACCGCCGCGAAGGCCGCTGGAAACTCGAGCTGCACATCAGCACCCAAATGACCGTCACCTCGCCCGAAGGCGTGCGCCTCGTTGACGAGCTACTCGACCCGCAGCAAATCGTCCTCGCTCGCGAACTCTCCATCGACGACATCGCCGCCTGCGCCAAGGCAACGAGCAAACCCATCGAAGTCTTCTGCCACGGCGCCCTCTGCGTCGCCTACTCCGGCCAGTGCCTCACCAGCGAAAGCCTCGGCCGCCGCAGCGCCAACCGAGGCGAGTGCGCCCAAGCCTGCCGCATGCCCTACCGCCTCGAAGTCGACGGCCGCCTGCGCGACCTCGGCGAGCGCCGCTACCTCTTCTCCCCGCAAGACCTCTGTGCGCTCGAGCGCGTCCCGCAGATGCTCGCCGCCGGCGTGCGCAGCTTCAAAATCGAAGGGCGCCTCAAAAGCCCCGAATACGTCGCCGCCACCACCCGCGCCTACCGCCGAGCCCTCGACGCCGCCCTCGTCGGCCAACTCCCCCCCGCCGAACAGCAGAAAGAAGACCTCTACGCCATGCAAATGGCCTTCTCGCGCGGCTTCTCCGCCGGCTGGCTCGACGGCACGGACCACCCGCGCCTCACCCACGGACGCTTCGGCAAAAAGCGCGGCGCCTACGTCGGCCGCATCATCCGCTGCGGCGAAGGCTGGGTCGAGCTCGACCACCTGCCGACCATCCCCCTCGCCCCCGGCGACGGCTTCGTCATCGACGCCGGCCAAGACCGCAACGAAGAGCAGGGAGGGCGCATCTGGAGCATCCGCGGCACGCGCCTCCACTTCCACGGAAAAGGCAGCCGCATCAACTGGAACCGCGTGCGCCCCGGCCATCTGCTCTGGAAAACCGATGACCCCGCCCTCGACAAACAACTGCGCGCCAGCTGGAGCAACTTTGAAAGCCGCAGCGCCGCCGCCCCCGCGCAGGACCTCGATATCCGCGTCAGCGGCCGCCTCGGCACCCCCCTCGAACTCCACTGCCGCGGCCTGCACATCACCGGCCAACTCCCGCTGGAGAGAGCCGAAAAGCGCCCCCTGACCGTCGACATCCTGCGCACCCAACTCGGTCGCCTCGGCGGCACCGGCTACCGCCTCCGCGAACTGCAAGTCGAACTGGACGACGGCCTCATCGCCCCGCTCAGCGAAATCAACCGCCTGCGGCGCGACCTCGTCGCCGCCCTCGACGCAGCCGACGACCGGAGCCACTCGGCCAACCCAAGCGCCGCGAGCTCGGCCGAAACACCTGCGACCCGCCCCCCCGCCCCGCGCGTCGACCGAAGCCGCAGCTTTGCCGCCCCGACCCCCGCAACCTCGTACGAACTCAGCGTCCTCTGCCGCAGCGAAAAACAGGCCCTTGCCGCCATCGAACAGGGAATCAAACGCCTCTACCTCGACCTGAGCAACCTGCGCGACCTCCCCGAAACCGCACACCGCCTGCGCCAAACCGACGCCTCCTGCAGCTTCTGGCCCGCCACCCTGCGCATCATGAAACCGCACGAAGCCGGCTACTTCAAATACCTGACGGCAGCCGAGCCCGACGGCATCCTCGTGCGCAACCTCGGCGCCGCCCTCTGGTTCCGCGAACACACCCGCCTGCCCCTCATCGGCGACTTCTCCCTCAACACCGCCAACCCCGAAAGCCTGCTCTTCTGGCGCGAATTCGGCCTGCAACACTGCACCGTCTCCTACGACCTCAACGCCCGCCAACTCATCGACTTCCTGCAAGCCGGCTGCGGCCCCGAGCTCGAACTGACCCTGCACCAGCACATGCCGCTCTTCCACACCGAGCACTGCGTCTTCTGCACCTTCCTATCGCAGGGACACAACTTCAAAGACTGCGGACGGCCCTGCGAACACCACCGCGTACGCATCATGGATCGCACCCGCGCCATGCACCGCCTCATCAGCGACGAAGGCTGCCGCAACACCCTCTTCAACGGCAAAGCGCAGACGGCAGCCCGCCACACCCCGAAGCTCATGCGCCTCGGACTGAGCCGCTACCGCATCGAACTCCTCGATGAAAACCCCGCGCAAACCGCGAGACTCATCGACCTCTACCGCCGCCGCCTCAACGGCGAACTGAGCGCCGAGCAAATTTTCGACCAACTCGACGTCCTCGACCGCATCGGCGTCACCGAAGGCACCCTCCTCTGAACCCCATCGCCCCTGCCGCGGGGCAACATCGGGCACTGCGTCGGCGAACAGCGGCGAAAAAGTACGGACACCGCGCCCGAAAAAGAGCGAAAACGCGACAAATTGCTTGCCATCCCCCCTTCCAATCTGTATAATGCGCCCGCAGTCATCCTGCACAGATGGTGAGCATAGCTCAGTGGTAGAGCCCCGGATTGTGGTTCCGGTTGTCGTGGGTTCGATCCCCACTGCTCACCCTCGAAAAAAAGGGCACCCTTCACAAGAAGGGTGCCCTTTTTTATCAGACGTGGGGAATCGAAGCCACGACAAGCGGAGGTTGTCGTGGGCGAGGACATGCGGTGCATGTCCTCGCCCCTTCGCCCGCGAGACACCTCTCGCGGGGCAGTCTGCGGAGCAGACCGAAGGGGGCGGCCCCGGAGGGGGATCCCCACTGCTCACCCTCGAAAAAAAGGGCACCCTTCACAAGAAGGGTGCCCTTTTTTATCAGACGTAGGGAATCGAAGCCACGACAAGCGGAGGTTGTCGTGGGCGAGGACATGCGGTGCATGTCCTCGCCCCTTCGCCCGCGA
>NZ_CALXNG010000023.1:0-34541 GCF_944389695.1 Candidatus Parakkermansia intestinigallinarum | reverse complement strand
GCGTGCTCGTGGAGTGCAGCGGTGGCTCACTCGGTGGTCTGATATGCGGTTTCCACACACTTTGCGCTTGACCCAAGAAAAACCGCAGCCGTCTGAACATCAGACGGCTGCGGTCATGCGAGCGGACAGGGAGGGATTCGAACCCTCGGTACGCTTTTGACGTACACACGATTTCCAATCGTGCTCATTCGACCACTCTGACACCTGCCCTTTCGGGACTCCGATCAGGAGTGCGCGGCGATTATATCGAGAGGAGCCCGACAATGCAAGCTTTATTTTGTCGAATAGCTCACTTTTCCGATTTCGCCCTCAGCTCAGGCGACGCCGGACGAGGTCGGCATAGCGCAGTCCGCTGCCGCCGAAGAGGTCGAGCGCACTGCCGACGGTGGCGTCGAGGGTTCCGCCGCTGAGTTGCTCAATGAGCTCGAAGTCTCCCGGTTGTGCGATGCCTCCGGCGTAGGTCATCGGGCAGCCGCGCCAGCTGCCGAGCATCGCGACGAGCTCGCGGTCAATGCCCCGGCACTTGCCCTCGACGTCGGCCGCATGGATGAGGAATTCGGCGCAGGATGAGGTCAAGGCATCCAGCGTGGCGGGTGTCACGTCGAGTTCGGTCAGCGTCTGCCAGCGGTTCATGGCGACCACCCAGCCCGAGCCGCAGCGGCGGCAGCTCAGATCCAGCACGAGGTGCTCGCGCCCGACGCGCTCGACCAGTGCGGCCAGAGCTTCGCGCTTGAAGCGACCCTGTGCGTCGAAGAGCACGCTGGTGACGATGACGTGCGAGGCTCCCGCGGCTATCCAGCGCTCGGCATTTTCCGGCGTGATGCCGCCGCCGATCTGCATGCCGCCGGGGTAGGCGGCCAGGGCAGCCAGTGCGGCTTCGTCGTTGCCGGGGCCGAGTTTGATGATGTGTCCGCCCCTCAGACCGTCCTCCCGGTAGCGTGCGGCAAACCACTCGGCGCCGTGAGTCGACACGAAGTTGGTGTGCAAGCCCGCGCCGTCATCGGTGAGGCTGCTGCCGACGATTTGTTTGACGCAACCGTTGTGGAGGTCGATGCAGGGGCGAAAATGGGTCATGCCCCCATTATACGGGCTGCCCGCCTCATGGCAAGACAAAACCCCCCGCGCCGATCGACGGCGCGGGGGGAATCACGAACAAGAGAGTCAGCCTCGGCGGCTTACATGCCGACGATTTCGTAGCCGCCGTCGACGTAGAGCACCTGCCCCGTCACGCTGGCTGCGCCGTCGCTGGCGAGATACGTCGCCGTAGCGCCGAGCTCCTCCAAGGTGCAGGAACGCTGAAGCGGGCTGCGCTCCTCATAGACCTTGAACATGCCGGTGAAGCCCGAGACGCCGCGCGCGGCAAGCGTCTGCACCGGACCGGCCGAAATGCAGTTGACGCGAATCGGCTTCTCGCGGCGACCGAGGTCGAAGGCGAGATACTTGGCGCAGGTCTCGAGAGCGCTCTTCGAAACGGCCATGAGGTTGTAATTCGGCACGACCTTCTGGCTGGCGTAGTAGGTCAGCGCCGTGATGGAGCCGCCGTTGACCATGAGCGGAGCCACGGCACGGCTCAGCGCGATCAGAGAGTAGGCCGAGATCTGCAGCGAGAGGTTGAAGGCATCGCGCGGGATGTCGGAGAAGTGCCCTTCCAGCGCACCCGGAGCCTTCGGCGCAAAGGCGATGGCGTGCAGCAGCATGTCGACATGGTCGGTCTGAGCCGCCACGAAGGAGAAGAAATTGGCGATGGACTCATCGCTCGACACATCGAGCTCGCACACGGGCGTATCCTCACCGAAGGTCTCCTTCACCAGCTTGATGACGCCGTCCTTGAGGCGCTCACCCTGGTAGTTGAAAATGAGCTTAGCGCCGGCCTCGTGCCACGCCTTGGCGATGCCGAATGCGATACTGCGCTTGTTGGCGACACCGGTGACGACGCCCACCTTACCTTCCAATGGTTTTGCAAGTGACATAAGTTCTGTAATGGTTTGAATGTGAAATTAGCGGCAGGGGAACTCCTGCGAGATGATGCGCGAGTAAGTGACGGACATCGCAATGCCCATCTGCTCCATGTGGGCGATGCGGCGATCAACCTCTTCGTCCGAGATGTTGTAGTCATCGACCACGAACTTGAGGCGGTAATAGACGAAGCCGCCCTCCATATCCAGCAAGAGCTGCCCCTCGGGGAGATTGGCGTTGAGCGTCAGCAGCAGCATGCTGAGTTCCTGAAGATCCTCGCGAGCGATGCGCAGCGCAAAATGAGCGTCGAAGACAAGGCTGCAGGGCTCATGCAGCTCGGTGAACATAAAGGTGCAAGGCAGCCCCGTGACGTCGATGGGCAGGTAGGCCAGCCCCACCTTGTCGGCCTGCGGCCCCATGGTGATCCACTCGTACTCCTCTCCTCTGCGGATGAGGTGCTGGCGTACACGCGCCAGAAGATTCGGTTGTTTCGGCATATGGAAGTCCTGTTGAGCAGCTTCTTGATGAAGGCTGCCTCTCTACGGACACGATATTACACCCCCGAAGCGGTTGCGTCAAGAAAATGTGAGGGGAAAGTGATGCCGCCCGGCTTCTCCCGTCTCGGTCGGACGGCGGCCGGCATCGTCTCAATGCAAACAAAGGCCGCGAGCCGAGCCGGCGTGCGCAAGGCGCAACTTCTCGGCTACGGTGTCGAGGACTCGGAGCTCGTCTTCTTCGAGATGCAGCGCCAACCGATCCACCGCTCGGTAAAAATGCGAGTAGACACTCTCAAAGAGCTCATGCCCCTTGGCCGAGAGACGAATGCAAACAGCTCGGCGATCCGTCGGATTCGTGCTGCGCTCAAAAAAGCCTTTGGAAACCATCGCCTCGACCAGCAGAGAAGTCGCGGGCACCGTCATCTGCAGGCTTGCCGCCAAGCTCTTGAGGGATATGCCCTGCGGATTCTCCTCCGTCAGCAGGCGCACCTGCGAGAGGGCTGCCCCTTGGCGCACCGTCAGGCCGTTGACTTTCTTGACGTCGGGAGAATCGGCGAGCTTGATACTCCGGCGTCTGAGGTCATCCAGCACGTGGAGCAGCTTCTGGAACGAGACGTGCGGAGCGTGGGGTGACGGGGCGTCCATACCGTCATCATACAGTGCCTCGCTCAAAAGTCCAGTTCATTCAAAGCTCAGCCGCAAAGACCTCGCTTTTCTTCGCCGCCTCATCCGCGGAAACGGCAGGGGCAGCGGGAGGGGCGGCGGCGGAGAGCCCGAAGAGAGAGCCCGAAGATTAGGCGCGGCTGCGGCTTGCCAAATGCCGTGCGCGGTGGTAGAGTAGGCGCATGCATCATCAGAGTCCGCCGCGCGCCTGGGTTGAAGTCCGCCCCGAAGCCATCGCGCACAATCTCGATGTCGCTAGGCAGGCACTGCCCGGCACGGAGCTCATGCCCGTGGTGAAAGCGGGTGCTTACGGGCACGGTCTGGAGCCGGTGGCGCGCCGGCTCGACACCGACGGCATCACCTTTTTCGGCGTAGCCAATGCCGGGGAGGCTCGGCGCCTCAGTCTGGCGGGCATCCGCACCAAACCCTTTATTCTGGGGCCGACGCTGCCCGACGAGCGCGAAGAAATCGTACTCAACGGCTGGGGATGCACCATCTCATCGCTCGACGAGGCGCAGCAGTTCAACAGCCTCGCCGAGCTCTATGACAAGACTTTTCTGGTGCACGTGGCGACGGACACGGGCATGGGCCGAGAGGGCTTTCTGCCCGAGCAGCTCGGCTCGGTGATCGAGCCGCTCAAGGCCATGCGCCGCTTGGTCGTGGACGGTGTGATGTCCCACTTCCCCGTCGCCGACGAGGACGTACCGTTCACGCAGGCGGAAATCGGCATCTTCCGCGACTGCATTGCCGAGCTCAGTCGCCACTTCCGCCTGCGCTACCGCCACATCGCCGCCAGCGCGGGCGAGCTGGGCTACGAGGTGCCCGAGGCCAATCTGGCTCGCCCCGGGCTGCTGCTCTACGGCGTGGCGCCGATGGCCTCCATCTACGACAACCTGCTGCGCCCGACGCTCAGTCTTCTCTCGCGGGTGACGCTGGTGCGCGAGCTGCCGGCGGGGCACGGCGTCTCCTACGGCCGCGAGTTCATAACCTCAAAGCCGACGAAGGTGGCCACCATCGGCATCGGCTATGCCGACGGGTGGAGCCGCCGTTTGGGGGGGCGCGGCACGCGCCTCTTCATCAACGGCCACTACTGCCCGATGCTGGGGCGCGTGACGATGGACCAGATCATGGCCGACGTGTCCGAGCTGCCCTTTGTCGCACCGGGCGATGAAGTCGAGCTCATCGGCGAACACATTCCCGTCACGGAAGTGGCTCAGCGCGCCGGCACCATTGTCTGGGAAATCTTCACCGGCCTCGGCCCGCGCCTGCCCCGCATCTACCGCTGACCCGCCTCCGCCGCTGACAACCGCCCCCCCCTGCTCCCCTCACCGATGAAAGACTGCAACTCTGCCGCAGCCGACGCGAAAGACGCCGTGCTTCTGACCATGCTCGGCACCGGCAACGCCGGCGCGACGCGCTGCTACAACACTTGCTTTGCCCTGCGCTGCGGCACGCAAACCCTGCTGGTAGACGGCGGCGGCGGCAACGGCATTCTCCCCCGACTCGACGCCGCCGGCATCGCGCTGCGCGACATCAGCGACATCTTTCTGACCCACACGCACACCGACCACATCTTCGGCGTGGTCTGGGTACTGCGCATGGTCGCGCAAGCCGTCAACAGCGGGCAGCAGCGTGAGCCCCTGCGCGTTTGGGGACATGCCGAGGGGCTCAGCGCGCTCGAAGCCATCTGCCGCCTGACGCTGCCGGGCAAAGTCTGCAAGCGCTTCGGCGAGGCCATCGTCTTCTGCCCGCTCGCGGACGGGGACGCCTTTGAAGCGGCCGGGCTCCGCGCGCGGGCCTTTGACATCGGCTCAACCAAGGCGAAACAGTTCGGTTTTCGCCTCGCCTTGCCCGACGAGCGGGTTCTCGTCTGCCTCGGCGATGAACCCTTTGCCGAAAAGACGCGCCCGCTCGTCGAGGGTGCCGACTGGCTGCTCTGCGAAGCCTTCTGCTGCTACGCCGACCGCGAACGCTTCCGCCCCTACGAAAAACACCACAGCACGGCGCTCGATGCCGGACGCCTCGCCGCCGGGCTCGGGGTGAAAAATCTGCTGCTCTACCACACGGAAGACAGCGATCTCGCCCACCGCCGCGAGCGCTACGCGCAGGAAGCCGCCGAACACTTTACCGGCCCGATCTTCGTGCCGACAGACGGCGAAAGCCTCAGCCTCTGAAGCTCCTTCGCGCCTCCGCCTCGCGCTGAAGAGTCCGCGAGAGCCGTCCTGAGCTTTTTGCCCGGCTGCGGCAACCCAAATCCCCTCTCGGCACGGGAAGTTGACACCTCGCGAAACAGGGGGAGTCGCAGCCTGCGTGCTCCGGCAGACAAAAGCCGGGCTGCGAGAAAATGGATATATTTCCGATTTGACCTGCCTCCTTGATTTCGCTATACTGAGGGCACGCGGTACTCTTCAGTACCGCATAAAAATCCCTATCAAAATGAAAACGTTCCTGTTGACCACCGTTCTGGCGGCCTCCTGCGCTTTTGCTCAGGCTGCTGCACCCGCTGCTCCCGCCGAGCTTTCCGCCGAAGCTCAGGCTCTCGTTCCCTTCGTGGACGAGATGGCTGCTTGCATGAACCAAATCTCCGACCGGCTTGACTCCATCAAGGACAAGGCCTCCGCCGATGCCGCCGCTCCGAAGCTCGCCGAGCTCTTTGAGCAGCTCAAAACGATCAAGACCAAGGTCACCGAGATCACGGCCAAAAACCCCAATGCTCAGCTCGAGATTCAGGGTCTTGCCTCCGAGAAGCTCAAGGCTCCGCTTACGCGTTTCATGCAGTCCATCGCCAACGTTGCCATCAACAACGGCTACGAGTCCGAGGCTCTTCTGGAGGTTTTCATGAGCCTGCAGGAAGACTCCGCCATGTGACATCTCCCGCCAAGACTTCTCAAGCAAAGCGGCTCCGGCAGTTGCCGGAGCCGCTTTTTGTTGCGCTGCACGCCAACGCGCCATTTTCTGATGCGGCATGGCGTTTTTCCGGTTTGACAGAGCCGCCCGCCGGGGCTATCATCACGAAATGGGCAGAGGACTATTCGCCTCCCCACCTTCTCAAACATTTTGCTCTGCATCGCCACCATGAAAACCCCACTCATCATCATCGCCGCCTCGCTGGTCAGCCTTCCGCTGGCCGCCGACATCACCCTGCCCGGGCGCCGCGCCCCCAAACTGCCGCCCCCGCCGCCCGATTGGACCGAAGCGGAAGAGCCCCCCGCCGCTCAGACGCCGACGCCCTCCGCACCCTCCGCGCCCGGCGCACCGACTTCTGCGGGGGCTGCTGATTCCGCTGTGCCGTCGCCCGCCACACCCGCACCGCCGACGGCCGCAGATGCTGCCCAAGCCGCCGCCGGAGCGGCGAGCCCCAAGCCCGCCCCGAATCCTCAGGATGAGGCTTTGGCGGAAGGGCTCGACGAGATGACGGACATTCTCCGTTCGGTTCGCGATACCGCCTCGGCCGATGCCGCCGCGCTTGAGCTCGAGGCCTGCGCACGGGGACTCGGCCTCAACCGGCTTTCCGGAGCCTCTCTGCCGCAGGCCATGCAAACGCTGCGCGGTTCCGGCGCGGCGACCGCATCGTTCCGCAACTACATGCAGGAGGTGTTCCGCGTGACGGCGGCCCGCTTCTACGGCTCCGAGCTGCTGCGGCAGGTGCTCGGCGAAATGAATTGAGGCCATCGCGCCGCAGCTCCCCCTCCGCGCGCCCGCGTCTGCGATTCGGCAGGCGCGGGCTGCTTTGGCCTTGAAAAAGGCTCTCATCTATGCTACCATCGCTCGCGATGAAGGTCATCGTTGTAACAGGCGGCATCGCCTCCGGCAAAACCACGGCAGTTCGCATGCTCAGCGAAATGGGCGGCAAGGGCGTGGAGATCTTTGACTGCGACGCCGAAGCCAAAAAACTGCGCGAAAGCGGTGCGCTGACGCAAGAGCTCATCGCCGCGCTCGGGGAAGGCATTCTCGACGCTCAGGGGCAAATCAGCGCCGAGGCTCTGCGTCAACTCGTCGAGACGGATGCCGAAAAGCGCGCCGCCCTCGGCCGCGTCGTGCACCCGCGCCTCGCCGCAGCCTACGCGGATGCCGTTGCCGCCGCTCGCGAGCGCGGTGACGTGCACACCTTCATCCTCGATGCGCCGCTCTACTTTGAATCCGAATCGGTGTTCGAGGCCGATATGGTCTGTCTGGTGGCCTGCAGTGAGGCGGTGCAACGGCTGCGCCTGATGCGCCGCAACGATTTTTCGCAGCAGGAGGCCGACCGCCTGATGGCGGCGCAGATGCCCACGGACGAGAAAATCCGCCGCGCCGACGTGGTCTTTTGGAACGAGGGTGCGCGCGTTCGCCTTTCGTCGCAAATTCAGGTTTTCTACAACACATGGTTGGCTCCCGAGGCCAAGGCTCTGCAGGCTCGCTCGATGATATTCAACCTCAATGAGCTGCGACAACTGCCGCTCAACGAGCTCATCGCGATGGCGAGCGCGGCCGAGCTGCGCAACGCCGTCGGCCTGCCCCGCGCCGAGCTGATCTATGAGCTGATGCGCTTCCACCTCGGCGCAGGGGCTCAGGTGCAGGCCGCCGGCGTGCTCGAATTTCTGCCCGACGGCTCCGTCAGCCTGCGCGATGCCGCGCGCAGCTTCCGCCCCTGCAAGGACGACCCGCTGCTGCCCCACGATCTGGTGCGCAACCACGGTCTGCGACCCGGCCAGGCCGTCACGGCCAAGCTGCGCCTGCCTCGGCAGTCGCGAGAGAACGGGCGCTTGGTGGTCGATGCGCTGCTGAGTATTGAGGGCAAGCCGGCCGAGCAGTACACGGCGCCGAAGGACTTCGACCGCCTGACGCCCCTCATCCCCCGCGAGCGCCTGATTCTCGAGAACAACGTCAACAAGGCCGCCTCGATGCGCGTGCTCGACCTCATCACACCGCTGGGGCTGGGGCAGCGCGCCCTCATCGTCGCCCCGCCGCGCGGCGGCAAAACGGTGCTGCTCAAGACGATCGCAAGCTCGCTGCGCGCCAACTATCCCGATCTCGACCTGCTGATTCTGCTGCTCGACGAGCGCCCCGAGGAGGTGACCGACTTTGAGGAGACGGTCGATGCGCCCGTCTATGCCTCGACCTTTGACGAGCCCTCGAAGCGCCACGCGCAGCTGAGCGATCTGGTGCTGGAGCGCGCCCGACGCCTCGTTGAGCAGGGCCGCAACGTCGTCATCATGCTCGATTCGCTCACCCGCCTTGCGCGAGGCTACAACGCCAACCAAATCGGCGGCCGAACGATGTCGGGCGGCCTCGGCTCCAACGCGCTGGAAAAACCGCGCAAGTTCTTCGGCGCCGCGCGCAATGTTGAAGAAGGGGGCAGCCTGACCATCATTGCCACTTGCCTGGTGGACACGGAGTCGCGAATGGACGAAATTATCTTCGAAGAGTTCAAGGGCACGGGCAATATGGAGATTCGGCTCGATCGCGAGCTGGCCGAGCGCCGCATCTACCCCGCTATTTCGATTCCGCAGAGCGGCACGCGCAACGACGACCGCCTCTACCATCCCGACGAGCTGGTGCGCGTGCTGCAGCTGCGCCGCCAGCTGGCCTCGGTTCCGGGCTGGGAGGGGCTGGAGATGCTGCAGCGCAACATCGCCGCCACGCAGAACAACGCCGAGCTGCTGCTGCGCGGGCTGCGCTGAGGCCCCTGAGGCATGCGTTCTCCCTCTCCGCCGCGCGCCGCCTGAGTCTGCAACTCACCTTCACGGGGTGCACGCACCTCCGCGGCTCCGCCCGCATTCACGGGTTGCGCTCACCTTCAGGGCTCCGCCCGCGTTCGCGGGTTGCACGCACCTCTGCGGCTCCGCCCGCATTCGCAGCTACGCTCGCGCAACACGCGCCCTTTCGAGACGGCGGGTCGCCGCCGCCACGCCCGTGCACAAAGCCCGACGGCGCGCTCGCGGCGCCCCGGCTTCCCTCACTCCATCAGAGCCGTGGGCTCAGCGGCCGACGCAGGCCAGAGCTGCTGCTCGACCATGAAGGTCTCCCAGGCCAGCAGCATCTTCTCAAAGGCCGTCGGGTTCACCTCAAAGTTCGTCAGCGTATGATCAACCCCGGGGCAGATGACGAACTCGGCCTTGTTGCCCAGCTTCTGCCACACGTCGCAGAACCACTCGCGCATCCCGCAGTCAAGCAGGGGATCCTCAAAGCCGTGGGCGCAGAAGAGCGGCGGCAGGTGAGGGCGGAACAAATCACAGGGGTTGAGGGAAACGGCACTCTTGCCCGAGAGGCCCTTGGCATTGAGCTGGTGCGCCTCGCGGGCCTCCGTATCGACCACGCCGCGAAAAATAGCCACGGCCGCCGGCATCAGCGGCAGGACGGGCTTCTCAAAAAACTTCCACCAGGAGCGGCGCTTGGCGGGCTGCATGGCCGTGTGGAGCGCCATGAGACCGCCGGCATCAGAGCCAGCCACCGTGATGCAGTCGGGGTCCACACCGAGAGCCTCGGCATTGCGGTGCAGCCAGACCCAAGCGTCGAGCCCGTCCTGTACAATCTCATCAGCCTTCACATCGAAGCGCGCATGCGTGCGGTACTCGGGCAGAAAGCAGACGATGCCGCGGCTGGCCAAATGCAGCGCCCACGAGCTGAACTCACTCACGTAGTCGAGCATCCACATGCCGCCGTGAAAAAACATGACGGCGGGAGCCTTGGACTCGGGGCGGTGCCCCGCCGGAGCAATCATAAACACGCGCAGACCCACGCCATCGGCAAACTGCTTCCACACGAAGGAGGCGGAGCGATCAAGCCAGCGACGGTTACGGGCTTCGCCGGCCGTGCGCGGGTGATGGAGAAAGGGCGTCATACTGCCCCCCCAGTATGCATTTTTCTTGCCATAAAAGCAAGCATGTTGTAGTCTGGATGCAGGCATGAAATCATTTTTTTACTCTCTTCTGGCTCTGAGCGTCGCAGCGGCCGCGGCCGAAGCGCAGGTCGGCAATGACGCTCTGGATGCGGCGACGCGCAAACACATGGCCGAACGCGATGCAGCCAACAACCCGGCGCCCGAATCGCCGCTGAGGCTCCCCCTCCAGGATAGGGCGCGCGAGATTGCCGAGCTCGCCTACAACACGTGGCGCGTCAGCCACTCCAACGGAGGCAACCTCGTCGCTTGGGAGAACTGCACCACGCGCTCGCGCATCCGCAAGGTGAGAAACCTCATCATCTCGCAGCGCGGTCAGTACCCGCAGGACTACTTCCGCGAGGCGCAGTACATGCCCTCTCTCGATCACTTCACCTACGTGGGTTCCGTCGCCTCCTGCGAAGGGCGCACGCTGGCAGCCACTTACTTCGGCAAGATGCAGCTGGGCGAGAAGGGCAAGCCGGAGGATGCGGCTTTCGTCGTTCTGCTGGTGCAGGAGGACGGCCGATGGAAGGTGGATCAAACGCGTTTCTTCACGCTGACGCGCATTCCCGAGGTTCGCAAGCGCCTTCTGGCCCGCGATACGAAGGTCCTGCTCGAGCAGGACGGCTTTCACCCCTACCGCGCCCTTCCCGACACCCCGCCGCTCTGCCCCGCTCCGCAGCTCATCGGCAAAATCTTTGTCGACTGCCCCGGGCGAGAAATCGACTTGAAGATCAACGGCATTTCGATGCACGAATTTTACGATGAACGCCGCGCGGACGTCATCTCCGGCGGGTTGCGCCGCGGTGCCAACACCATCAGCTACACGATCCGCGACCTCGACGGCAAGGAGCGCCCCGCCATGGCCATCGGCCTCTTCGTCATGCCCGAAACGCCCGGCAACACGCCCGTGTGCGTCTATGATCACATTCTCGACGGCAGTGACACGGCCAAGAGCGGCAGCTTCACCTTCACCATCAGCAACACGCAGATTGCTTCGATGAATCCGAAGTTCAAGGGCGAGAAGCCCGAGCCCTTCCACGCCGTCCCGCTCAAGCAAAAGCCGCAGCAGGATGCGCCGCAAAAATCCGCCCCGGCTGCGCCTGCGCCCCCTGCCCCGCAGCCGCGCTGAGCCGAAAAGCACACAGGCTTCCGCCACCCTTCCCCGTCGCCGCGACCCTCCGTCGCGGCGACGTTTTTTGTCTCCCGCCGCCGCGCTCGGGCAGCTTCGGCCGTCGCCGAGACCAAAAGAGCCGAGGCCGCTTTGCCGATGGCGGCGGTGTGACGGCTTTACCGATAGTGGTGCGGACGTGTGGGCGGAGCGGGCCTCAGGCAAACAAAATCGCCCGCTTGCGCAGAGCAAGCGGGCGATGAAGGCGTTTGATGCTCGGTTCTTTAGTTGAACTTGGCGATGAGGGCCTGACGCTGAGCTTCGAGCTCGGCGGGCAGCTTGTCACCGACCATGTTGAAGAGCTCGGTCTGAGACTCAAGCTCAGCCTGCCACTCGGAGGAGGACAGGTGCATGTTGTCGGCGAACTGAGCCTCCGTGTAGTCGAGACCCGTCAGATCCAGCTCGTCATACTTGGGCGAGACACCCAGAGCGGTCTCCTGACCCTCGACCTCACCGTGGCAACGGCGCAGCACCCAGTCGAGCACGCGCATGTTGTCACCGAAGCCCGGCCAGATGAAGTGACCGTCCTTGTCCTTGCGGAACCAGTTGACGTTGAAGATCTTGGGCAGCTTGCAGGAGCAGGTCTTCTCGCCCATCTCAAGCCAGTGCTTCCAGTAGTCGCCGACGTTGTAGCCGATGAAGGGCTTCATGGCCATCGGGTCGCGACGCACCTGGCCGATCTGGCCGAAGGCGGCAGCCGTCATCTCGGAGCCCATCGTGGCGCCCACGTAGACACCGTGCTTCCAATCGCGGGACTGGAACACGAGCGGCATCGTGGTGGCGCGACGGCCGCCGAAGAGGAAGGCGCTGATCGAGACACCCTCGGGGTTGTAGTACTCCGGATCGAGCGTCGGGCACTGGGCGGCGGGAGCGGTGAAGCGGCTATTGGGGTGAGCGCACTTGCGGCCGCAGTCGGGCGTCCAGTCGTTGCCCTGCCAGTCGATGGCGTGTGCCGGCGGCTCGCCGTCCATGCCCTCCCACCAGACGTCGCCGTCGTCGGTCAGACCCACGTTCGTGAAGATGACGTTGGCCTTGATCGTGTCCATGGCGATGGGGTTCGTCTTGTAGGACGTGCCGGGAGCCACACCGAAGTAGCCGTTCTCGGGGTTGATGGCGTGGAAGGTGCCGTCTTCGTGCGGCCAAATCCAAGCGATATCGTCACCGATGATGCTGGTCTTCCAACCCTTCTCGCGGAAGGCGGGCGGAGGAACGAGCATGGCCAGGTTCGTCTTGCCGCAGGCGGACGGGAAGGCGCCCGTCACGTAGGACTTGCGGCCGTTCGGGTCGGTGATGCCGAGGATGAGCATGTGCTCAGCCATCCAGCCGTTGTTGCGGGCGATCGTCGTAGCGATGCGCAGAGCGAGGCACTTCTTGCCGAGCAGAGCGTTACCACCGTAACCGGAGCCGTACGAGATGATCTCGCCGGTCTCGGGGAAGTGGCAGATGTACTTCTCCTCGTTGTTGCAGGGCCAAGTGACATCCTGCTGACCGGGCTCGAGCGGAGCGCCGACGGAGTGCAGGCAGGGCACGAAGTCGCCGTAGCCGTCACGCTTCGGGTTGCCGCCGCCCTGAGTCTCCTCCTCCAGACGCTTGAGAACCTTCTCGCCCATGATGGTCATGATGCGCATGTTGGTCACAACGTAAGCGGAGTCGGTGATCTCAATACCGATCTTGGCAAGGGGGGAGTCAAGCGGGCCCATGCAGAAAGGAATCACGTACATGGTACGGCCCTTCATGCAGCCATCGAGGAACTTGTTGAGGATGGCCTTCATCTCGGCCGGAGCCTTCCAGTTGTTGGTGGGGCCGGCGTCCTCCTGCTTCTCGGAGCAGATGAACGTGCGCTCCTCCACACGGGCAACATCGGAAGGAGTGGAACGAGCCAGGAAGCAGTTGGGGCGCTTCTCGGGATTCAGGCGAATGTAGGTGCCCTTCTCAACCAGCATGTCACAAAGCTGGGTGTTCTCTTCCTCGGAACCGTCGCACCAGTAGACGGAATCGGGTTTGCAGAGCTGGCGGACTTGCTCCACCCACTCAGCAGCCTTCTTGTGAGTAGTACCAGTGATTTTCATGGTGCTCGTAGCTTAGCACGTTTTTTGCCGACTTGCAACTCAAAATTCTTCCATTTTGCGTCGCGCGCGAATGATTTTGTCAGCGGCGCCGCCGCGGGCTTCGCGCGGTGCTTCTGCCCGGGTTATGCGGCGGCATTCACAAAATCGCTCGGCTCAGCGGGTTTGAGCCGAGAGCCGCGGCGCACTCACGCGCACAACAAACTTGCACATGCCGCGGCAGCGTGATACAATGGCTTGCGTCATGGTAGAGGAGATGCCACCGAACGAGGATATCATCTTCGTGCAGCAGAGCAACAAGGTGATCAATGCGAGCGGAAACCCCGAGAACGTCGCGCGCCACATGGTCTCGCGAGCCTCGGTCATTCTGTGGCTTCTGCTGGCTCTGGGCGGGTTGGATCTCTGGCTGCTCGGCTTGCTCGGCTACCTTTGACGCCCCAGCGAAGGCGGCACCGCAGCCTCGCTGCCCGATTCCGCCCCGCGGAGCCGCTGCGCTCTCACCTCGGCGCACCGCGCCGCCCGCTGCGCCGCCCTGCTCTCACGGCTGCGCTGACTGCTGCCGTCGCGCCCGGGCTCGCGCCGCTCGGCCTTCGCCTGCCGAGCCCCTGCGGCCGCTGCCGCATTCGGCGCACAATCCTGCCGTGCGCCATTCTGCTGCCGTGTACAATCCGGCCGTGTGCAGTCCTGCGCCGCAGCCCTGAGCCGCAGCTTTACGGCTGCTCGGCAGCTCCGCCTTTTTCTCGCCCGTCGGCTGCGCTTCCGCGGCGGAGGAAGGCCCGCAGAGCCTCCCAGAGCGAATGCTTCGCCGAGCCGCGGCTGTAGAGCTGAGCGTCGGCGGTGTCGTGAATGTAGGCCCGGCCGTACTCATCGCAGGAGCGGCCGTCAAAACAAATGTTGAGATCGGCGCCGTCGCAGTGCCGCCAGCGCCCTCCCATCTCCGGGATGAAGTCGCGCATCGACTGCGAGTTCTCCACATACGCGTTGCCCCACCAATCCAGCCCCTCGGGGCGCTCCTTGCTCACGCTCGCGTCGACGGGGTCGAGCGTGATGAGGCAAATGCGGCCGCGCGGAGCGCCCTGCCCGTCTGCGTTCGCGCGGCGGGCGTCGAGCAGCTTGCGGCAAATCATCAAGCCCGATGAACCGCCCATGCTGTGGCCGATGATGATGAGATCCGCCTGAGGGTTGAGCTTGGCGAAGCGCAGCAGGTCGTCGGTGATGAGCCTCAGCCCGGCCTCTCGGTCGAGTTTCTCATCGCCGTCCCAGTGGTAATAAGCCACGGGAGCGCCCGTTGTACGGCGCAAGCGCATGGCCTCGTGCGCGACAATGCCGCCGACCTCGTCCCCGAAGCCCCCGAGGCAGACGTATGCCTCCGCCGCCCGCAGCGCGGGCAGAGGCTCCTGCGCATAAGCGTCCTCCGTCTCGCGAAGCTTGATGATACGCGGCTTGTCGGCAGACGGCGATTCATCGGCCGCCGGAGATTCATCGGCCGCCGGAGATTCATCGGCCGCCGGAGCCAAGCCGACGGCAAGCGCAGCGGCAGCGCTCGTGATGAGACGTGCGAACATGGCGGGAGTCGGGACGGAAGTCGGAGCGGGAGTCGGGGCGACGGGCGAAAACCGCGCCGAGGGCCGCAAGAGGCCATCGGCACGG
Organism: Candidatus Parakkermansia intestinigallinarum; assembly: GCF_944389695.1. NCBI lineage: Bacteria > Pseudomonadati > Verrucomicrobiota > Verrucomicrobiia > Verrucomicrobiales > Akkermansiaceae > Candidatus Parakkermansia > Candidatus Parakkermansia intestinigallinarum. The sequence goes on along the minus strand of NZ_CALXNG010000023.1, from coordinate 19,676 downwards.
TGTCCGCAGCGGGGCTGAGGGAAGCGTCCGATCAGTCCCTATCGTCGATGAGCCAGACCGGCAGCTCGCCCGAGGAGGCCGCATCCTGAGTCGATTCGACGCGCTCGATCAGGGTGACGGGACGCACGGGGTACTGGTTGGTCGGCTCTTTGACGTAATAGTGGTCGACCTTGAGGCGGACGGACTCGCCGGGTTTGAGCTCGCTGATGAGTTGGCGCACCGCGGCGTCCTGCCCGGGTTCGTCGGCCAGCATGTTGACGTAAATCGTGCTGCCCGGCTCGGATTTGGCATCGCCGTATTCGCCGAGACGCTCATAGTTCTCATTCTCCACGACGCGGAAGACGGCCAGCTTTTTGGCGTGGTCGCAGCGATCCGGGCAGAGAGCGGTGCGGTGCATGCAGGGGCGGTCAATGGTCTTCTCGTAGACGGCAACGACGGTGTTGGTTGCCAACAGCTCAGCGGGCTGGGGCAGTGCAGCGGCGTAAACCATCGGAGCAAAAAGTCCGGCAAGTGCGAAAGCAAATTTGTTGGTCATATATTTTTAAAAACGCAAGATTAGCGCAAAGTGTCACCCGAATAGCGATTTTTTTTGTTCTCAGCTCACTTTTTCGTGCTCGAGCTCGTCGGAAGAGCTCGGCGGAGCGGCGGATGCGGGGCTGCGGAAGCAGCAACCGACCGCGAAGGTGACCAAGGTGCCGATGGTGACGCGCCACGGGAAGGCGATGCCGGTGACCCAGCCGCCGTGTTTGCCGACCTCCAGCAGAATCACCACCGCAAAGCCCGCGAGCATGGCCAACACGTTGCCGAAGTCGCTGCCCCGCCCCTTCGTGAGCATGCCGAGCAGAAAGACGCCGAGCAGCGAGCCGTAGGTGTAGCCGAAGATGCCCAAGGCGATGGGGATGATGCGCACCGAGGGGTCTTTCACCGAGTACCAGGCCGTGGCGCAGCCCACGAGGATGAGCAGCAGGGCGAAGGCCACGGTGAGCAGGCGCACGGCGCGCAGTTGCTGCTGCTCGGTGGCCTTCGGGCGAAAGACGTCGCGGTACCAGTCGCGCGTGGCCGTCGTGGCCAGTGCGTTGAGGGCCGTGCTCAGCGAACCCATGGCCGTTGCCAGCAGGGCGGCGACCAGAAGCCCTCTGATGCCGGCCGGCAGGTAGTGCACGATGAAGTAGGGGAAGATTTCGCTGCTCTTCTCGGGCAGGAAGAAGCCGGTCTTCGCATGGAAGGCGTAGAGCAGGATGCCGCAGGTGAGGAAGATGATGACGATGGGGATGTCCATGATGCCCGACACGACCACGGCGCGCGTCCCGGTCTGCCTATCCTTGGCCGCGAGCATGCGCTGCACCATGTCCTGATCGGTGCCGTGCGTGGCCATGGTCAGGAAGGTGGAGCCGAGGAAGGCCGTCCAGAGCGTGTATTCGCTGCCGAGGATGTTTTTCACGTCGGCGACAAAGCCTTGGCCGGTGATGCCGAGGTCGAAGACCTTCCACGGTTGCAGGTTGCCGACCTTGCAGGGATCGGCCGAGCGGTCGCCGACGCTCGCGCAGATGCTCTGCCAGGCGTCGAGCCAGCTGCCGTCGCCCTTGATGCCCAGCAGCAGGTAGACGATGGTCGTCAGCACGGCGATGACGAGGATGCTCGCCTGAAGCACGTCCGTCCACACCACGGCCTTGAGCCCTCCGAGCGTGGTGTAGATGGCCGTGGCGACGGTGATGAGGGTCAGCGCGACGAAGTAGATGATGATGGTCTCGGTCTCGCTCGCGCCCTCCTGCCCGGTGATGAAGGCGTAGGCGATCACCAGCAGGATGCCCGCGATGTAGAGGCGCGTTCCGCTCGCCAGCACGCGGCTGATCAGGAAGGTGACGCTGGCGCAGCGGCGGGTGGTGACGCCGAAGCGCTTCTGGAGATACTCGTAGATGGAGACGACGCGGTACCGGTAGTAGGGCCGCAAGAAGAGTTTGCCGACGATGATGCGCCCCAGCAGGGTGCCGATGCCCAGCTGCACGTAGGTGAAGTTGCGAAGGGCGTAGCCTTCGCCCGGCGTGCCGAGGAAGGTGGCCGCGCTGATTTCTGCGGCGATGATGGAGGCGAGAATCGCCCACCAAGGCATGCTTCTGTTGCCCAGGGCGTAGCTTTCCAATGAGTTCTGGCGCCGCCCGACGTAGAGGCCGATGGAGAAGATGGCGCAGAAGTAAGCGCAGATGATGAGGAGGTCGAGAGTCATGGAGAGGGGAGGAGTCGGCGAGGAGAGTCACCGAGGAGGCCGGGGTGCCTGCACCCGCCGGAAGGCCGCACGGGAAGGCCTCATGCGGTCAAAGGAGCCGGGCGGGCCGGACGGGGCAAAGGGGCCATAGGGTTCAAGCGAGCCGGGCGGGCAAAAGCGCTAAAACCGGCGGCGCCGCAAGGGGCGCCGCCGGCAGGAAGCTGTGCTTCATCAGCCCTGTTTGTGCTCGAGGGCGGCAGCGACCAGCCCCTTGAAGAGCGGATGCGGGCTGTTCGGGCGGCTCTGGAACTCGGGATGGTACTGGCAGGCGATGAAGAAGGGGTGGCTGGGCAGCTCCACGACCTCGACGAGCCCGTGCTCGTCGTTGGTCGCCGAGATGACGAGTCCGGCCTTCTCGCAGGCTTCGCGGTAGTCGGCGTTGAACTCGTAGCGATGGCGGTGGCGCTCGGAGATGGTCTCTTTGCCCTCGTAGAGGCGGCTGCAGAGGGTGCCGGGCACGATGTGGGCGGGGTAGGCGCCGAGGCGCATGGTGGCGCCCATGTTTTCGATGTGCTTCTGCTCCTCCTGCAGGCAGATGACGGGAGCCGGCGTCTCGCGATCAAACTCGGTGGAGTTGGCTCCGGCCAGCCCGAGCACGTTGCGGGCGAACTCGATGACGGCCACCTGCATACCCAGGCAAATGCCGAGGAAGGGGATGCCCTTTTCGCGGGCGTAGTGCGCGGCGCGAATCTTGCCCTCGATGCCGCGGTCGCCGAAACCGCCCGGCACGAGGATGCCGTGCACCTCGCCGAGCATCTCGTCGCAATCGCCCTTTTCAAGAGCCTCGGCATCGACGCGCAGAATCTCGACGCGGCAGTCGTTGGCCGCTCCGGCGTGGGTGAAGCTCTCGTAGATGGACTTGTAGGCGTCCTGCAGCGAGATGTATTTGCCGACCACGGCGATGCGGACGCTGTGCGAGGGGTGAATGACGCGGCCGACGAACTTCTGCCAGTCGTCCATCTTGGGCTTCGGCACCGTGATGCCCAGCACCTCGGTGACGATGCGATCGACGCGGTCGCGGCCGAGGTCGATGGGGCATTCGTAGATCGAGTGCTTCACGTCGCAGAAGGCCACGACGTTGCGCGGGGGAACGTTGCAGAACATGCCGATCTTCTTCTTCTCGCCCTCGGTGAGGTTGTCCATCTCCGTGCGGCAGACGATGATGTCGGGCTGAATGCCGATCTCGCGCAGCTTAGCCACGCTCTGCTGCGTCGGCTTCGTCTTGGTCTCGCCCGCGGCCTTGATGTAGGGCAGCAGGGTGACGTGGATGAAGCAGCAGTTGTTGCGCCCGACTTCGAGGGCGAACTGGCGCAGGGCCTCCAAGAAGAGGTAGCCCTCGATGTCGCCCACCGTGCCGCCGATTTCGGTAATGATGACGTCGCACTCTTTGTTCGCCTCGGTGAGGTCGTAGAGGCGCTGCTTGATTTCATCGGTGACGTGCGGGATGTATTGCACGGTCTTGCCGAGGTAATCACCGCGTCGCTCTTTCTCCAGCACGTGCTCGAACACCTTGCCGCTCGTCAGATTGTTGAGCCGCGAAAGCTGGCAGTGCACGAAGCGCTCGTAGTGCCCCAGGTCGAGGTCCGTCTCGGCGCCGTCGTTGAGCACATACACCTCACCGTGCTGGTAGGGGCTCATCGTGCCGGGGTCAATGTTCAGGTAGGGGTCGAACTTCTGCATGGTCACCTCGAGACCGCAGTGCTCCAGAAGGGTGCCGATCGATGCCGCTGCCAGGCCTTTGCCCAGCGAGGACACCACGCCGCCTGTGACGAAAATGTACTTCATGTTCCGGGTGTGTGGATGATGTTCCGTTGCCCTCAGCCTAGCAGAAATCAGGCAGCGCGTCCAGCCTAACCCATCGCGCCGCTGCAGCGCGGCGCCCCGCTGCAGCGCTCTTTTTATTCTTGCGCCTTCATCATAAATCGTTTGTTTTTACGCTTGCCGCGCGGCGATCTCATGCTATAATTTCTTAACCTCCTTAAAAAAATCATCCCTCTTCCGCCTCATCTCCGTGTCTGACAGCATCGGCAGAAACAGCATCGGCAAAGTGCGCGCCGCCCTGCGCGAGCGCGGCGAGGCGACGCGCCCGCAGCTGGCGGCGGCCACGGGTCTGAGCGCCGTCAGCGTGGGGCGCGCCGTGCAACAGCTCTGCGCGAGCGGAGAAGCCGAGTTGCGGGGCGAGGCCGGCGCCGGGCGCGGGCGTCCGGCGGAGCTCTACCGCTTCAAGGCCGAGAGCCGCATCGCCGCTCTCTTCAAAGCCGAGCGCACGGGCAATCTCTGCACGGGGCAACTCGAACTGCTCGACTGCTGCGGGCAAGTGAAGCGACGCGAGGAAGCGCGTTTTGCGCTGCTGCACGCGCAGAGCCTCGACGATCTGCTCGATGAGCTCTGCGAAGGTCGCAGGCTCTCCGCCATCACCCTATCCCTGCCCTCGGATCTCACCCCCTCGCGACTCGCGGCGCACCTGCGCGGCCGCTTCGGCTGCCCCGTCAGGCGCATCAGTCGCGCCATGGCTCTGGCGGATGAAACGGAGGGAAGCCTCACGCTGTACCTGCCGCCGGGCGAAGCTCCCGAAGCCTGTCTGAGGCGCGGCGGCCGCCTTCAACCCTGCGGGCGTTTGCAGCTGCTGCCCCTGCCGGCCGACTGGGCGAGCTTGGATCCCGACGACCACACGCTGCTCGAAGAAATGGTGGCTCGCCTGCTGCTCATCACCGTCTGCACCCTCGCCCCCGAGCGCCTCACAGCCTACGCCCCCTTCTGGACGGAGAGGCTCATGAACCGCATCCGCTACAACTTCAGCACCAAAATGCGCGGTTACCCGGCGCCGAAGCTCGCCTTCCGCCCCCTCCGCACGCGACAAGTCGACGAGGGACTGCGCAGGCTCAGCCTCGCCGACTGAAAGTCGCGGCCCGGCGGCACGCCAACGCCCCCGTCTCAGCTCGCCGCAGCGGTCGACTCGGCAGGGCTCGGCTCGGCGGGCGCAGGGCTCGACTCGGCGACGTCTGCGGCATCCGCTGCGGGCACATCCCCCTCCGCAGCCGGGGCAGCACCTGCCTCGGGCTCAGGGAGAGCATCGCTCGCGCCCGCTGCAGGCTCGGCGGGCTGCTCAGCGGGAGCCTTGAGCCCGGGAGCGGGCACATCGGGCTTCTCACCCTCATAGGGGCGAACCTGCGGGTTGCAGAGATCGAGCTCGGGGTTGTAAAACTTCGTCTCAATACCGAAAAGCCCGAGGATGGTATGGAAAACGTGCTCCTGAGCCACCGTCATCTGCGTGTGGGACTGCAACTGCCGGATTGCCTCGGCAAAATGCGGGTGAAGCGCCTCCAGCTCGGGCGAGGTGATCACGAACATCCCCACGCGGCAGCCCGTCGTCTTGAGGTAGCTCATCTTACTGTTTCCCAAACCGCCGCGGCCCCAAATACCGTCCTGCCCCAGATACTCGCCGTGATCACTCACGTACAGATACACAAAGGGGCGCCCCTTGAGCAACTCACAAACGCGCCGCCAGTACTCATCCGTGTAGTGAATCGTGCTGTCGTAGGCGTTGCGAATCTCGTCGGCGTGAGCCTCGGGATTCTGAAAGTCGGCGTTGGCCGGGGCAAAGGGCGGGTTGTCGTGGTCAAAGTGGCTGAAGGGCGTGTGGCTGCCTTCATTGTTGACAAAAAAGGCCAGATTCTCGCCCGGATGCTCATCCAGCACCCTCTTGATCTGGGGCACCGCCTCCCACGGAGAACCCGGTGCGTTGAAACGCTCCGTCGAGATGCGCGTCAGGATGCGCACCACGCGATCGTACTTCAGCTGCTGACCGCAGCGCTGCCCGAAGAAAGAGAAAACCTCAAAGCCGTGCTTGTGCAGCAAATCGAGCACCGAGCCCGTCGTCGGCTGCATTCCCGGCGTCGCATCGTGAATACCGCGGCGAGCGTCCGTCAGCAGCACAATCTGCGCCTGACAGGTATCGGCGACACAGGAAATGCAGTCCGGGAAATTGATCACGCGCGGCTGGCGGCGCAGCCACGGCGTTGTATCGCGGCCGTAGCCGTTGATGCTCATGGCATCGGCCCGAACGCTCTCCCCGATGTGAAGCACGAAGACAATGCCCGAATCCGGATGCACGAACTCGCAGCTCGACGGCTCGTCCGCAGGAGAGGTGAGCCCCTCAGCCAGCGACACCACGGCGATGTTGTGCTCGATGGCCTCTTGGTACGAGTCGCAGAGATAGACCACCTCGCAGAAAGGCCACAGGTGTTGCTCGGCACTCTGATGGTGGGGAGGCAGCGCGACCTCGCAAAGCTGCGCCAGCGTGCAGGAAAGAGTGCCAAAGCACAGCAGGCTGAGGCGGCTCTGCCCGCGCATCGTGCGGCAGAGCCACCGCACGAGCACAACCACAAGGGCGAGCGCGAGACAGGCCAGAATGACGTTGACCGGATTCACATAGGCCATGATTTCCTCCGGTGACGCCTCCAAGGACTCCGCCAACACAAGAGAATTGAAGCGCGTGCCGTACTGAAAGAAGGCGACAATCTGCGCCATCTCAACAAAGACGAACGGCACCCAGAACACCGCACTCAGGCGCCCGAGCAGCGCCCACAACAGGCAGATCGCCCCCATCCCCATCAGCAGCGCCACGCCGGGGGCAAGAGGCGACGCGCAGAACATCGGGTTGCCCACCAAGTTGAACACCAAGGTGATGAGCAAAAGGCGCCACAGGAACCCCTGCGGCGGCATGTAGCGCCCGCGCAGCAGCAGGGCCGAAAGGGCAGTCAGCACAGCCGCCGCCGGAGCTATCCAGAACCACCGCCCGACCTCAAAGGCAAAGGGAAGTTCCCAGAGCAGCAAGCCGACGACGACGTGCAGAAGGGTGAAAACCACCAGCACCGCGGCAAAAGAGCAGCGATTTCTGAGCAGCGCCCCAAATTCTCTCATGGCTTTCACCTCGCGGAAGAGAAATTGTCAGTCCTGATGATTCCGGCAGCGGCACTCGTGACCTTCGCCGTGGCCGCCGCAGCACTCATGACCCTCACCGTGGCCGCCGCAGCACTCATGGCCCTCACCGTGGCCACCGCAGCACTCGTGGCCCTCACCGTGGCCGCCGCAGCACTCATGACCCTCACCGTGGCCGCCGCAGCACTCGTGGCCTTCACCCGACTCCTTGCGCTGCTCACAATCGCTGTCGCAATCCTCGCAGTGCCCGTGGCAACCGCCGCCGCAGCAGGCGCTCATCTGCTGCTGCATCGCTGCGGCCACCTCCTCATCACTCGGCGCACAGCCCTTGTCGATAGCCAGACACAGGTACTGATTGACCGTGCCGAGCATATCATCCAGCAGCTGGCGAGCCTCCAAAAAGCCCTTGCAAAATTCGTTGTCCACCACGGCCTGACGCAACTCATCAAACTTTGCAATCTCGGCCTCCGAAGGGGGCATCCCCTCCATGTGTTTGTTGCGGAGTTGCTCGCCGTACTCATTGACCTTGCGGAAAAGATCCGTCGCCCCGGGGTTCTGATAAAACAAACCGATACGAGCCTTCGCGGAGACAACCTTCTGGCACTGAGCAAAAGCGTTGGCGAGAGCGCCGGCCAGCTCGGCCAGCTCCGGCGTAAGTGAAGTATTAGCCATAACGGGCGCGATTCTACCACACACGCCGCGCACAGGCAACCCATACCTTTGTCATCCCCCCGGCTTTGTCACCGCCGCAGCTTGCGCGCACGGCGTCAACATCAACCGCACCGAAGGACCGGCCCGGAACACAGACGGACGCCACCCCAAGCATCCGTTCTCTGCGTCGAACACCGCTTCCGCCGCCCCCGAAAAGCCAGCGGACAACCCTCCTCCCCCGCCCTGAAGCTCATCGGGAAACGAAACGCGAAGAAATTTGCTGTTTTTAGAGATGTTTTATTGACGCGACACAAGGCTTCGTGTAGAGTAATGAAATGACGCGAGCCCGTTTGCGTCGCGTATAACTTCACCTATCGATCAAACCCGTGTATTCGAACGAAAATTATCTGCTTGAGTTGCTCAAAGAAGCCGGAGCCATCGACGATGCCACGATTGACTCAGCGCGTCAGCAAATCTCTCCCATCGACAGCGTTATCGACTTCCTCATCAACAACAATTACCTCTCGGGCGAATACATCGCCCAAGTAGCCGCCGCAAGGTCGGGAATGGAATACGTCGACCTGACAGGCATCGACATCAGCCCCGACATCATCGAGAAAGTCAAAGGCGCCCTCGCCCGGCGCGTCGGCTTCATCCCCATCGGCGATGACGGCTACTACCTGCAGGTTGCCATCGCCGACCCCTTCAACATGGAGAACATCGACAGCCTGCCCCAATTCCTCGGGCGGGACATCGACTTCTTCGTCGTCTCGGAAGCCGGGCTGAAGAAAGCGCTCGACAAATATTACCCCGAAGAGAAAAAGTTTGCCAAGGGTGACAGCGAAGCCCCGATCATCGAGCTGATCGACAACATGTTCAACGAAGCGCACAACATGCGGGCCTCGGATATTCACATCGAACCGATGGAAGACCGCGTGCGCATCCGCTACCGCGTCGACGGACGCCTCATCGAAGCGGCCAACCACCCCAAGAAACTGCTCGGCCCCATCGTGGCGCGACTCAAAGTCATGAGCTCCACCATGAGCATCGCCGAAAAGCGCGTCCCGCAAGACGGCCGCATCGAGCTCGACCTGCGCGACGGCGTGCACATCGACCTGCGTGTCAGCACCGTCCCCTCCAACCACGGCGAATCCGTCGTCATGCGAATTCTCGACAAATCCGCCCTGGCTCTCGGCCTGCCGCAACTCGGCTTCCTCTCCGACGACGAAGCCACCTTCGACCGCCTCGTCACCCTGCCCGACGGCGTCATCCTCGTCACCGGCCCCACCGGCTCCGGCAAAACCACCACCCTCTACGCCTGCCTCAACCACCTCAACCGCCCCGACAAAAAAATCATCACGGCGGAAGACCCCGTCGAATACGAGTTTGCCGGCATCAACCAAGTCATGATCCGCTCCGAAATCGGCATGACCTTCGCCGCGGCCCTGCGAGCCATGCTCCGCCAGGCTCCCAACATCATCATGATCGGCGAAATTCGAGACGGCGAAACAGCGGGCATCGCCATTCAGGCAGCCATGACGGGTCACCTCGTCCTCTCCACCCTGCACACCAACGACGCCCCCTCCTCCGTCGCGCGACTGGCCGACATGGGCGTCGACCGCTTCCTCATCGCCTCGGCCGTGCGAGCCATCATGGCCCAGCGCCTCTGCCGACGCCTCTGCGACTGCAAAATCGACGGCCACGTCACGCCGAAAGAAGCCGAAGTCCTCGGCATCGACATCAACCGCCTCGTCAAAGTCCCGCGACCGGGCGGCTGCGAAAAATGCCGCGGCAAAGGCATGAGAGGGCGTCTCGGCATCTTCGAAATCTTCCAAGTCAGCGACGACGTGCGAGAACTCATCAACTCCAACCTCACCTCGGCCCAACTTCGCAAACGCGCCCGCGAGCTCGGCATGCGCACCCTGCGCGAAGACGGCATCCGCAAAGTCATGGCCGGCATCACCTCCGCCGAAGAAGTCATGCGCGTCACCACCGGCGACGCCAGCTAAGCCCCACCCGCTCCGACAACCGCACACACAGATATCACACATATGGACACAGACGTTGCACTTGATGTTTTCATCAACAACGGCATGATGGATACCTCGGTATCCAAGGATGTCAAAGAAGAAATGGCCAACAGCGGCAAAGAGCTCTGGGAGACCCTCATCGACTTCGGCGTCATCAGCTCACCGGAAGACTTCTGGAACATCATCGCCACCGAAGTCGGCGCCCAGTACATCTCACTGGCCGACTTTGCACCGCCCGAAGACGTCATTGCCAAACTCACCCCGGCGCAGGCACGCATGCACGGCGCCTTCCCCATCGAATACCGCAGCGGCGAAGGGCTCTACGTCTGCCTCGAAGACCCCCTCAACCCGCAAACCGTCGACGACCTGCGCGCCGCCACCGGGTACGACATCTACCTCTACGTCGCTGCCGACTACGAAGTACGCGCCCGCATCACGGAATTCTACGGCGGGGCGGAAGCCGCCATGGGCGACCTGCTCAACGAACTTAACAGCATGAGCGTCGGCAGCCTCGACGGCACGGACGAAGCCAACGCTGCCCCCATCATCAAATTCGTCAACCTCGTCATCACCCAGGCCATCAAAGAAAAAGCCTCCGACATCCACCTCGAACCCTTTGAAAAAGAGTTCAAGATCCGCTACCGCGTCGACGGCTCCCTCTACGAAATGGCCCCCCCGCCCGTCCATCTGGCCAACCCCGTCATCTCGCGCGTCAAAGTCATGGCCGGCATGAACATCGCCGAGCGGCGCGTCCCGCAAGACGGCCGCATCATGATGAAAATCGGCGAAAACGGAGTCGACATGCGCGTCAACTCCCTGCCCACCCAATACGGCGAATCCGTCGTTATCCGCGTGCTCGACCGCAACAGCGTCAGCCTCGACCTCAACAACCTCAACCTCTCGCCGAAGATCCACAACTACATACTCGACACCGTCAACAAACCCAACGGCATCTTCGTCGTCACCGGCCCCACCGGCTCCGGCAAAACCACCACCCTCTACGCCGCACTGCGAGAAGTCAACACCGAAGACTCCAAAATGCTCACGGCCGAAGACCCGGTGGAATACGACATCGACGGCATCGTCCAAGTTCCCATCAACGAAGCCATCGGCGTCACCTTCCCGCGCGTCCTGAGAGCCTTCCTGCGTCAAGACCCCGACCGCATCCTCGTCGGCGAAATTCGAGACCAGGACACCGCCCAGATCGCCATCCAAGCCGCCCTGACCGGTCACTTGGTCCTCTCGACCCTGCACACCAACGACTCCGCCGGCGCCGTCACGCGATTCGTCGACATGGGCGTACAGCCCTTCCTGCTCTCAGCCACCCTGCTGGGCGTACTCGCACAGCGACTCGTGCGCACCATCTGCCCGTACTGCAAGACCCCGTACTCACCCTCCCACAGCCTGCTCAACCAGCTGGGAATCGACCCGAGCCTCATCGGGCGGCAGCAATTCTTCACGGGCGCTCGCTGCGACAAATGTGCCAACACCGGCTACAAAGGGCGCAAAGGCATCCACGAACTCCTGCACGCCTCAGACCCCATCAAAGAACTCATCACCCAGAACGTACCCTCCATCGTCCTGCGGCAAAAAGCCATCGAACTGGGCATGACCACCCTGCGCGAAGACGGCATCCAGAACATCTTTGAAGGCAACACCACCATCGAAGAAGTCCTCAAATACACCTAAGAGCTTGACGAGACGAGCCTCATCTGCTATTCTCAGAGAGTCATCCATACACATCTTTCCACTTAACTTACTCGAGTCATATGCCGAATTTCAAATACACTGCGCTTGACCAAAACGGCGTAGAGAAAACAGGCATCGTCGCTGCTGACAGCAAAATCGCTGCCATGGAGATGGTGCGAGCACAAGGCCTGCTTCTGCGCGAATGCGTCGAAGCCGGCAAAGGAGCCAAGCCGACCGCCGCCAAAGCGAAACCGAAAAAAGACGCCAAAGGCAAAAAACAAAAAGCCGGACGCGGCAAAGCCGGCGCTGCCGTCAGCTCCAAAGAACTCATGGTCTTCACGCGCCAGCTGGCCACCCTGATCGACGCCGGCCTGCCGCTGCTGCAAAGCCTCAACGTCTTGGCGAAGCAAGAGCCCAACCCCAACCTGCGCGCCACCATCACCGCGCTGAGCGACTCCGTACAGGGCGGCTCCACCTTCTCCGAAGCGCTGGCGGCCTACCCCAAACTCTTCAACAAACTCTTCGTCAACATGGTCAAAGCCGGTGAAATCGGCGGTGTGCTCGAAGTCGTCCTCAAGCGACTGGCCGAATACCATGAAAAAGCGAACAAACTGCGCAGCAAAGTCGTCTCGGCCATGATCTACCCGCTGGTCATCCTGGTCATCGCCGTGGGCATCCTCATCTTCCTGATGCTCTCCATCGTGCCGAAGTTCAAGGAAACCTTTGCCAGCCAGAACATGGAACTGCCCGCTATCTCGGAGTTCGTCTTCAACTTCTCCGACAACTGCATGGCAGACTCCGTCATCCCGACCATCCCGAACGCCTTCGTCGGCCTGCTGATCATCTTCGGCATCGTCGCAGCCCTCGTCGCTTGGAAGCGCACCCCGAAAGGCGCGCGATCCGTCGACGCCATGCTGCTCAAACTGCCGAAACTCGGGCAACTCACCCGCGTCAGCTCCGTCGCGCGCTTCTCGCGCACCTTCGGCACCCTTGTTGCCTCCGGCGTACCGATTCTGCAAGCCCTCATCATCACCCGTGACACCGCCGGCAACATGATCGTCTCAGACGCCGTCATGAAAGTGCACGACGCCGTGCGCGAAGGCGAATCCATCGTCACCCCGCTGAGCGCCTGCAACGTCTTCCCGCCCATGATGATCTCCATGGTCGACGTCGGTGAAGAAACCGGCCGCCTGCCCGAAATGCTCATCAAAGTAGCTGAAGTCTACGACGAAGAAGTCGACAACGCCGTCACCGCACTGACAGCCATGCTCGAACCGCTCATGATCGTCTTCCTCGCCGTCATCGTCGGCGGCATCGTCATGGCCATGTTCATGCCCATGATGGAAATCATCAAAAACGTCTGAACCATGAAGGCAGGGATGCACACACAGCGCCGAGGGTTCACCCTGATCGAACTGCTCGTCGTCATCACCATCATGGCACTGCTGGCCGGCGCCGTCTTGGTACTCACCGACGTCTTTGCCAAAAAAGGCGACAACACCAAAGCCAAAACCGACATCGAAATGCTCAGCACCGCCCTCACCAAATACGAGAGCGAAGGCTACAAACTCGAAGACGGCAGCGGCGACCTCATGAGTGCCCATGCCCTCTACTGCATGACCTCGGGAGACTATGACGAAGACGGCATCCCCGACGAAGTGCGAAAAGGCGCACGCCGGACCAAATACTGCCCCTCGCTCGTCATCATCGACCCCGGTGATGAATCCGTCAGCGACGGCATCCCCGTGATGAAATCGCAGAGCAAACTGACAGGACTGGGCAAGAAACAAAAGGGTAAAAAGATGGCGCGCTACGTCATCATCGACCCCTGGGGCAACCCGTATCGCTACCGCCTCGGCTTCCAGCGCAAAGGCAGCGATAAAAAATACGGCTCAGGCAACAACGCCGACTTCGACATCTTCTCGCAAGGCCCCGACGGCCTCGGCAACGGGCTCGACGACAAAGGCGAAAACGAAGACAACATCAGCAACGTCGAATACGGCAAATAAACAGCCCACACCCCTCTGAAGCCCCCGCGGCGCCGCAGCTCCCCACCGAGGAGAAAGCGGCGCCGCCTTTTTGTGTACAACAGCGCCCGCAAGCCCGCAAGCCCGCAAGCCCGCAAGCCCGCAAGCCCGCAAGCCCGCAAGCCCGCAACAGCCCGCAACAGCCTGCAACAGCCTCACACGGCCTACTCACGGCTGCACACAGCATTCACACAGCCCGCCGACTCGCCACACGGCCGACGCCCCGCGGCACCCGTCCGCAGGCGCTAAAAACGACCCTCAGTGCCCGGCCTGCGGCACCGACTCAGAGCGATCCCCCCAAATGCGAGAGCGTCGCGCCTCATTGAAGCGCCGCCTCATCGAGCGGCGCATATGCTCATCATGGCGGTTGATAATCTCCGCCAAGCGGCTCCGGTGATCATCCACCGAAGCATCCGGACGCGCCATCTGATCCACAAGCTCAAGCAACTGGCGCCGCGAATCCTGCGGGAAATCCTCGCGGCTCGTCATCAACTGCACCACACCGCGCAGCGACTCACGCTCCCGCGCCGCCCCCTCAACATCCCCCGACTTGAGCAAAAAGCGAATCAACTGCTCCCGGCAAACAAGACAAAGCATCAAATCATGATCATCATCAGGATTAGCCGCCAACAACTCCTGAGCATAACGATCCGCCCGCCGCAACACCGCCACATCAGCAGACAGCGCAGCACCGGGCCGCACCATCAAGCGCACAAACGCCCGCCGTGCCGCCTCCGAATCCGGATGCTTCGCCAGCAGCGACTCCAAAATCTCAAGCGGACCACTCCCGTCCGGCGAAATCAGCCGGCGCAACTCCTCATCCTGCGTCCGCTCCAGCAGCGACACCCGGCACAGCAAAGCATCCTCGCGGTGAGGCGCAGACTCCAGCACCGAAGCCAGCAGACCCGCCGCCCGGCGCAAATAAGGCGCCAGCAACTCCCGCTCCTTAGCCCGCGAAATAGCACGCCGCAAACCACCCTCAGCCCCCGGCGACGGAGCCGCCGCCAGCCCCCCCTGCCCCTGCCCTCCCGGCAGCTGCACAGCCGCATTCATCAACAACTGCAAACTCCGCACCAACTCCAGCCGCACATCCGGCGACGCAGCCTCCTCCAAACGCCCCAGCAAACCCTCAAGCAAAGCGCGCACCTCCGCACGCCGAGCCTCCCCCCCCTGCGCCAGCAGAGCCGCCGCCAACCCATTCACCACCCCCACCTCGCGCTCCGGAGACAACTCAGGAAAACGCAGCGCCCGGCGGAAAAAAGCCTCTGCCGTCGCAAAATCCCGCACCCGGAGCGAAATCACCGCCAGCACATAACAAGCATGTCCCACCTTACTATCCGCCTCCGCCGAATCCTGAGCCGCAATCTCCTCATAATACGGCATCAAATCCTGAATCAAACGGGCATCCTCCTTCGTCACATGCACCTCATCCAAATCCGCCGCAGGAGACGCCAGCACACTGCTGAAAATACGCTGCATCGCCGCATCCGCAATCTGCGCATTCTTCTCCGCAAGCTCGCGCTGAGCATTCTCCTGCTCCAGCGCATGAGCCACACGCCAAAACCCCACACTCACACTCACCAGCAAAAGCAGCACCAGCAACCCCGCCGCATGACTCCAAATCGCCACAGCCGGGCGGCGGCGCAGCCACATCCCATAGCGGCGCAAACACGAAGCCGGACGCGCAGAAACCGGCTCTCCCCGCAAAAAACGTCGCAAATCACAAGCCAACTCCCGCATCGACCCATAGCGATCCGACGGCAAAAAACTCACACACTTATTGACAATAGCCCCCAGCTCCCCCTCACCCCTCAGCGGCGCAATCGGCTGAGAACAAATACGGCGAATCAACTGCCCAGGCTCCGCCTCCCGAAACGCCGCACGCCGCGTCAGCAACTCATAGAGCGTCAACCCCAGCGAATACTGATCACAAGCAAACGAATTCTCCCCCTTCAGCAAACGCTCCGGCGCCATATAGCGCAGCGTCCCGTCATGACACTGCGTCACCAAAGGAGCAGACACAGACGCATTCAGCACCGTCGCCAGCCCGAAATCACTCACATGCAGCACCCCCTGATCATCCAGCAGCAAATTCCCCGGCTTCACATCGCGATGCAACACCCCGTGCTCATGAGCAAACGCCAGCCCCTCAGCCGCCTGAAGCCCCACCTCCGCCACCGCCTCAGCATACGAGCGCCCCGGGAACGTCCGCTGCAGCAACTCCGGGCACAGCCCCTTCCCGTGCACCAAACTCATCACATAATAGCGGTACTCCCCCTCGCAACCCGCACCGTAAACCTCCACAATATTCGTATGGCGCAGCGCCGCAATCACCCGCGACTCATTCTCAAAAGCCAGCAAATGGCGCGACTCCGCATTCCAAGACGGCGACAGCACCTTCACCGCCACCTCGCGATTCAGAGAAACCTGAAGCGCGCGAAACACCGTCCCCATCCCCCCCGAACCAATCCGCTCAAGCAAACGATAATCACCCAACTGCTCTGGGAAACACACCTCAACCGCCGCCGCCGGCAGCGTCGAGCGGCTCAGCCCCTCCATATCCAGCAACGCCGGCAGCAACTCCAGCAAACCCTCACGGCACTCGGGATGCTCCTCCGCAAACCCCTCAACAGACAAACGCTCCCCCGCGCGGACGCGCTGCAAAAACACATCCACCAACTCCGCCAGCAGCTCCTCGTCATCACACTCAGCCATCGCCCGCAACAACCCAGCCGTAACAACTCAGCCGCAAAACCCTCAACTCAAAACAGCGAAGCCCCCTGCAACAAATCGCGCAAACGCTTCAACGCACGCACATAGCGAATACTCGCAGCCTTCGGAGCAATACCCAGCACCAGCGCACACTCCGTATTGCCCAACTCCTCAAAATGGCGCAACTCCAAAATCTCGCGATCAGCAGGCGACAACTCAGCCAACACACGGCGCATCAACGCCTGACGCTCCAAACGCACCATATGCGTCCGCGGACTCGAAATCGTATCCACAAACTGCGCCCAAGCATCCATCGTACGATCATCAGACTCGGGCAGCGCACTCTCCTTCATCGCATCGCGCTTCCCCGCACCCAGATGGCGGCGCTGCTGATCCGCCAGCACCTGAAGCGCCAACTTGCGCAACTTCAAATACATCGGCACCTCGGGCTCCGCACGCAAAAACTCCAGACGACGGCCGCAAGCCACATACGTCTCCTGCAGCAAATCATCCACACTCATACGGCGCAGCAAAACCTCCGGCATCCGCACCGCAAACAACTTATGCAAGCGATCGCGATACAACTGCCACTGCTCGGCAAGCCACAAATTCTCTGACTCAGAACCCATCACCGTGCCCCTCCTAACGCAGAAGAGAACGCGAAAACCACCGCAAAATCCACTCAGTCCGTCATACTTTCCTCGCGCAAATCGCGATTCATCAACTCCTGAAGAGCATCCAGCACCGGCTTATCCTCATAAAGAATCTCATACATCGCATCCGTCAGCGGCGTCCGCACATTCAACTTACGCGCCAACTGCCACGTCGAAAACGTATTCGGAATCCCCTCCACCACCTGACCGATACGCCCCTGACACTCACTGCCGGGAACCCCCGAAGCCAGCAAACGCCCCGCCGACAAATTGCGACTATGCTCCGAATAACAAGTCACCACCAAATCACCCATCCCCGACAACCCCATAAACGTCTCCATACGCCCGCCATAAGCCACACCGAGGCGCGTCATCTCCGCCAAACCGCGCGTTGCCAGAGCCGCCCGGGCATTATCACCCAAACCCAGCCCCGCAATAATACCGCTAGCCAGAGCAAACACATTCTTAATCGCCCCGCCCAGCTGCATCCCCACCACATCCGTCGTCGTATAAACGCGGAAATACAACGTACTCAAGCGCCGCTGCACCGCAGCCGCCAACTCGATATCCTCGAAACCCACCAGCGTCAGCGTCGGCAAATCCAGCACCACATCCTCCGCATGATTCGGCCCCGAAAGCGCCCCCACCGGGCAACTCAAATACTCAGACAAAATCTGAGACATCAGCAAATTCGAATCCCGCTCAATCCCCTTCGTACAACTCACCACCACCGCATCGGGCGCCAAATTCGCCTGACTGAGACTCTGCGCCACCGAACGCATCGCCACACTCGGCACCACCACAATCACCAAATCAGACCCCGCCACATCCGCCCAATCACTCGTCACCGTCACACAATCCGGCAAACGCTCAGCCCCCTCCACCGGGCAAAGACTCAAACGCGTCTCACGAATCACAGCCGCCTCAGACTCCTTGTACGTCCAGAGCACAACCGGCCCCCCATTGCGGGCAGCCGTCAACGCCAGCGCCGTACCCCAAGCCCCTGCACCAATCACCGCCGTCTTTGCAAAATGACCATCCTTCATAACATCACTTCTTAGAAAAAGCCTTAGGCTCCGTACCCCGGCAAAGCCGGACAATATTAGCGCGGTGCTTAAACACCACCAACACAAAAATCAACGCCAGAACCGCCACCAGCAACCACCCCGACGCAGAAACCCGCTCAGGCCGCACCGCAAACTCCCACACAGCCGCCCCCAGCATCACCAAGCCCGCCACCATACTCGACAGCGACACATAGCGCGTCAGCACCATACAAAGCACCCACGCCGCCACCGCAACCGTCCCGACCACCGGCGACAAAGCAAAAAGACAACCCGCCGACGTCGCCACACCCTTCCCCCCGCGGAAACGCAAAAAACACGTATACGTATGCCCCAGCACAAGCGCACACAACACCAGCAGCAACACCCCCGTCTGCTCAAGAGAAAACGAAGCCAAATCACCGCCGAAGCGGCAGCGCACCCAAAGCAGCGGCAGCAAACCCTTCAAAAAATCGCAAACAAAAACAGGAATCCCCCATCGCTTCCCCAGCACGCGCACCGCATTCGTCGCCCCGATATTGTGCGAACCGAACTCTCGAAGATCAACCCCATTCAACCGCCCGGCCAGATAACCAAACGGCACCGACCCGATCAAATAGGCGGCAACGAGATAAACAACATACTCCAGCATGCGGGAGCATTATACCCACAGAACAGGCATAATGCAACCTCTTTTTGCGAAAGCCCGAAAGCGTACCCCTCAACGCAAAGCACCCGAGAAGACAGCCGGAAACAGCCCAAGCAAACCTCAACAGCCCCCACAAACACCCCTCACTCCCCCTCCCAAACATCCAAGAGCAAATCCGCCTCATCCTCTGACAAGCCCGTAACCACCACATCCCTTGACGAAAGAGGCACCTGCACAACCGGAGCCATCAGCACCACCCCTCCGCACACCACCGCCACACGATCATGCCCGAAGCGCAACCCCGACGTCAAAAGAGCCAAACGGCGCGACCCCTCCGCACTCAAACGCACACACACCGCATTCGGCGGCGCAAACTCCCTTGAAACACCCTCAACCTGCGCCTCCGACACATAAACCCCGCGCCGTTGAGCCGAAGCCGGCGACTCAAGCACCCAATACTCCACCGCAACCTCACCATCCTCCCGGCGCAGAACCTCCCCCTCCGCATCCAAAAGCCGCTGCGGCACAATCACATAACCATCCAGATCCGCCCCCTTCACCGACGACCCGGCGACACAAGAACCGGCCGGCGCAGCAGCAATCGCCTCAGCAACAGCCGGAAGCCTCACCAAAGCCTCAGACTCCGGATGCACCATCAAAAACTCCAGCACGGCAGGCTCCTCAACCTGCGTACACTCCGAAGAAACAATCTCCCCATCAGCCCAAGCAAACATCGGAACAACAGCCGACACAGCGGCAAACAGCAACGAAACACAGCGGGAAAAACAACGAACAGCACTCATACCCGAGCATACTAGCAAAAAAACAAACACAGAACAAGAGCAAAACGCACACGGGCGTGCGGCTGCATGCGCCAGCACAAAAAAACTGCGCGAAGCGCACACGCGCGCGCAGCGCGCAAAAAAGACAGCCTGCGAGCTCAGCTTGCCGCGGGTGGGAGTCCGAGGGAGGGGCGCGTAGCCCCTCCCTCGGGGTGCCGTGAGAGAAGCAACGGCCG